>NZ_DAOLGP010000048.1:0-21696 GCF_035329545.1 Candidatus Neomicrothrix sp. | reverse complement strand
TCCGGAGCTGGACGGGCAATCCGTGCTCCATCGTTGACCTGTCGGAGGCGGAGTTTGCTCGGTTGGATGCGAACGGCGAACGGTTGGTTGACGAGGTACGCCGAGACGGTATCCATTTGATCGGGGAGTGCGACCTTGGCGTTCCTCGGCACCAGCCCACGCATGAGCCCGCTCGCTGAGGCCCGCGCACACTTGGCCAAAGCAGAGGAGTTTCTGCAGGTGGCCGAGTTAAGCGTTGGTCTTGGCCACTTCAGCGCAGCTGCAGGTGCGAAGAAGTCCTGGCACCGAAGTAGTGCTGCCGGTGCCACGCAGGCAGAAGTTCTGTAGCGGAGATAGTCCCGATTCGCTACTCACTCTGCCCAGGCCCTGGCCATCTCGGAGAGATTCCGTTCACTGGCGTCGATTCGTTCCTCGACCTTGGCGAAGCGTTGGCTCCTCACTCAGTCGGCGTCGGCCATCTCCGAGCGGATGACGGGCTCCATGATCTTGCCGGAAGGGTTGCGGGGGATCGGACGGACGATCAGGTCGTGGGGCACCTTGTAGTGCGAGAGGCGTTCCCGTCAGAACTCCTGAACCTGGGGGAGGGTGATCGTTGTACCCTCGACCGGGGTGACGATTGCGACGATGCTCTCGCCGTAGGTGGGGTGCGGCCTCGCCACGATGGCGCAGTCGGTCGCGGCGGGGTGCGCTGCCAGGGCGTTCTCCACTTCGATCGAGTACACGTTGTGCCCACCGGCGATGATCATGTCCTTGATGCGGTCGGTGAGGGTCATGTAGCCGTCGGCGTCGGGTCGGGCCTCCGCCTGGGCGGCCGTGCTGTAGATGCCGCCAGAGCCGGAAGCGGTTCCGGTCGCTCAGCCGATGAGATGGTGAGGAGGGGTCGTCTTGGAAGTACTGGCGAGCACGTACGTGCCGTTATCAGGAAGGAAGGTGGCCGCCCTCTCGAACGGTCGGCTCAGTCAAAAGGGAACCAGCCTCGCCCTGCGGCATTTAGCGGAGCATGGCATCGTCCTCGTCGAGGATCACCCTCCGTCGAAGCTCTACACCCTCAACGAGCAACACCTTGCGACCAGCGGCATCCGGGCGCTGGCCGGTATGCGGAGTCAACTGATTGCGCAATTGAAGGATCGTCTCTGTCGGTGGGAGTACCCGCCGAGTGGGGCATGGCTCTTCGGCTCGGTTGCGCGGGGAGACGGAGGGGTCGCCAGCGATATTGATCTTTTCGTGATCCGGCCGGATACCGCAGATGGGGGAGATCAATGGGATGCCCAGGTGGATGAACTGACGGAGGCCGTCCGGAGCTGGACGGGCAATCCGTGCTCCATCGTTGACCTGTCGGAGGCGGAGTTCAGAGCTGCTTTTGGCCACTTCAACGCAGCTGCAGGTGCGAAAGAAGTCCTGGCACCGAAGTAGTGCTGCTGCGACGCAGAAAGAAGTTCTGCAACGGAGATAGTCCCGATTCGCTGCTCACTCGGCCCCCGTGCTGTAGATGCCGCCACGGCCGGCTTCGGTCTCGCGAGATGGGGATAGCGCTCGTTCTGCTGGATCTCGCCGAAGAAGTCGTAGCCTGGACACGCCGGAACTGTAGCGTAGAACCCACCGAAACTGTAGCGTAGGACGCGCCGAAACTGTAGCGTAGGTGCTGTGAGTTCGCACTCCCTCGCTGCTGAGCACTACCTGCCCCGGACCGTCGACGGTGAGCTGGACGAGCTGTTCACAGGAGCGGCCGCCATCTCCCTTGAGGGTGCCAAGGGCGTGGGCAAGAGCGCCACGGCAGCGCAGCGTGCCACGAGGACCTTTCTTATGGAGGATCCTGCAGTTCGTGAAGCGGTGGCCGCCGCGCCGGAACTTCTGCGGGGCACCGGGCCGGCGCTGATCGACGAGTGGCAACACCTGCCGATGACCTGGGATGTGGTCCGGCGGGCGGTGGACGCCGGTGCGGCTCCGGGCCAGTTTCTGCTCACCGGCTCGGCTTCGTCGTTCAGCCCGGGTAGTCATAGCGGCGCCGGAAGGATCTTGAAGGTGCGCATGCGCCCACTCAGCCTCGCCGAACGTGGCCTGAGTTCTCCGACGGTCTCCCTCGCCGCCATCCTGACCGGCACCCAACCCGATGTGTCCGGCGAGACATCGGTTGGGCTGCCGGAGTACGTCGAGGAGATCTGCGGTTCGGGCTTTCCCGGCATTCGGGGACTGCCACATCGGGTGCGGCGCGCGCAGTTGCGCGGTTACGTGGATCGCGTGGTGGATCGCGACATGGTGGAGGCGGGACTCAGGGTCCGAAAGGAGGCGGCGCTGCGGCGTTGGATGGCTGCGTACGCCGCTGCGACCTCAAGCGTTGCCTCCTACGAGAAGATCAGGGATGCGGCTACGCCGGGGGAGGGCAACAAGCCCGCCCGCAGCACCACCGAACCGTACAGAAACGTGCTGGAACGGCTGTTCATCCTCGATCCGCTCCCGGCTTGGCAACCCATCCAGAGCCACCTGCGTCAGCTCGCAGCCGCTCCCAAGCACCACCTGACCGATCCGGCGCTGGCCACAACCCTGCTCGGTCTCGGACCTGCATCGCTGCTGCACGGCGACCAGGGGCCGGTGCCTCGACCACAGGACGGATCGTTGCTGGGGGCGTTGTTCGAGTCGCTGGTCACCCTGGGGGTCCGCACGTACGCGCAGCGCGCGGAAGCGTCGGTTGGACATCTCCGAACCCACCGCGGCGACCATGAGGTGGACCTGATCGTAAAACGCGATGATGGACGCGTTGTGGCGATCGAGACCAAGCTGGCGACCACCGTGAGCCAGGACGACACCGTGCACCTCCGCTGGCTTCGTGACCGGTTGGGCGACGACCTGCTCGACGCCGTGGTGGTGACGTCGGGGCGCTATGCGTACCGCCGCCCCGAAGACGGCGTGGCGGTGGTGCCTGCGGCTCTGCTGGGCCCGTGAGCACTGGTCCCGACAGCTGATTGGCGCTCAACCTGCCCGAGAGCGGCAGTGGCGATCTCCCCATCGACCCGCCAGCTACGAAGGAGACCCCCGACTCGCTGGGGGTTATCGGCCAACGGTCCCGTGATGAATGCGATCGCCGCAGCCGCGACCGCCTCGGGGGGCCGCTCCCGCAGTGCCCGTGTCGCGGGAGCGCCTCCTCCATCGAGTCCAGGTCTTCGCGGCTGATCAGCACAGCCGCCGGAGCGCCGTCTTGGTGATGACCATCCGTTCGTGCTGCTGCTGCACTCGGCCAATGATGTCGGAGATGTTGTTGCGGAAGGTTCGCACGGACTCGGTGGACGTGACGCAATGGTGTCACACGACACCCCGGCTCAGATGCTTGCTGGCCGGTTGCCGCCGAAGGTATTGCGAGAGGTTCAAGATTTGCTCTCGTCGCATCGTTCGCTGGCGACCATGGCATTCCATGCAACCCTTGACCACGCCTTCCCAGGTACGCTGGAGGAAATGGTGGATCGAGGCGACGGCCGAGGAGAAGGGGATGGGATGATGGGCACTGACGAGTACGTGCTGGTCGACGTGACCGATGTGCGGGTGCTGTCTCGTTACGTGACCGAGCTGACGTTTGATGATGGATCGGTGAAGGTCATCGACCTGGAGGATTGGCTGACCGGACCTGACTTCGGCTGGTTGCTGGAGGACTACCCGGCGTTCTGCGAAGTGACGGTCGATTCCGAGTCCGGCACGATTCGATTCTCGAATGGCGCGGAGTTTTCTCCGGCTGGTCTGTACCTGGCCGCCAAGGCGGCCGTCCTGGCCTAGATAGTGGCGCCGGGAGGATCTTGAAGGTGCGTTTGCGCCCGCTCAGCCTCGTCCTGCATCGCTGCTGCACGGCGACCAGGGGCCGATCCCTCGGCCATAGGACAGCTCGCACGGACTCGGTGGACATGACGCGGTTGTGTGACACGGTGTGAGGAGTCTCAACGAGTCGATGCCAAGCGAAGCAGCGCTACCAGGCTTCGACCCGGACCTCGCTCATGGGGAAGTCCTGCCCGTTTGCGGTGGCCAGGGAAGCAGAGATCCCAACTGCTGCCGCAGCGATGAGACAGTCGGCCTGGTGCAGTGTGGTTCCCGCTGCGGCAAAGTCGCGGCGCCAGGTTCCGGCGAGGCGGCCTTCGGGGACGCCGAGCGGAGCCAATCGAAGGCCGCGAAAAAGCCTCACCGCATGGGTTTCCTCGTCGGGGTGGAGCCCACGCCAGATCTCCTCGACCGAGATGGCGCACACCCACGGCTGAGTTCCCAGGCGTCGCAAGCCGGCGACCCGGTCGGCGGCCGGGCGCCCTCGAAGCGCGTCGATGAGCGGTCGAGTCGAGGAGTAGGCGGGCCACTATCCGGTCCGTCGGCTGTCGGCTTCACGTTGTGCGCGCACCCATGTGGCCGGGTCGTCGTCCCATGCGTGCCCCGAATCGGCGAGGGAGCCGAGGGCCGATTCCACATCGTCCCAACGTCGTTCGTCGTCGAGGGTTTGGCGCACCGCTGCTTCGATGTACGCGCTTCGTTGGCGAGTCCCGGCGCGACGGTCGAGCTCTTCGACAAGTTCGTCGTCCAATGTTATGTGTAGACGCATGTGCGGAGGTTAGCCCACAGGAATGGCATCCAGCCCCGGTGGAACTCCTGCGCTTCGATGCGGGTGGAGGGGCCAGGTGGAGGCGGTCGTTCCGCTGCAGTTCGTGAAGCGTCGGCGGTCATCTCCGAACACACTGTCAATGGCGACCATGAGATGGACCTGATCGTCGAGCGCGATGACGGGCGTGTTGTGGCGATCGAGACCAAGGTGGCCCCCACCGTGAGCCGCTGGCATCGCGTGTCGATGTGGCCCGCCGGTGGACTCGGTGATCAGGCTGGGCCCCACACCGACATGGCGGCCAGGAACGCTACGGCTACCGCGATGATGGGCACCAGGATTGTCAGAAGCTTGCTGATGATCCGGTCGGCTTGTGCGTCGATTCGTTTCTCGACCTTCTCAAAGCGGAAGTTTGTGCTTTCGGCGGCCTGGTTGAAGCGGAGGTTTGTGCTTTCGGCGGCCTGGTCGAAACATAGATTCGTGCTGTCGGCGGCCTGGTTGAAGCGGAGATTCGTGTTCTCGGTAGCCTGGTTGAAACGGAGACCTGTGATTTCGGAAATTTCGTCCAGCCGCGAGTCGACGTTGTCGAATCGGAGGTCCACGTTCTGAAAGCGCAGGTCCATGCGTTCTTCGAGTTGGTCGAGGTCGCGTTTGGTGGTGACGTCGGCCCATCCCACGGGTGGAAGCAGTTCCATCATGGTGTTGGCTCCTCGCTCGTCGAGTACTTCTTCGAGCTGCTGGTGAAGATGGTACCGTTCGTGCTCGGTCATCGTCATGGCATCTGCCTCCGAATCGCTGGGTGGGTTGATTCACC
The DNA here is from genome assembly GCF_035329545.1 of Candidatus Neomicrothrix sp. Lineage (NCBI taxonomy): Bacteria > Bacillati > Actinomycetota > Acidimicrobiia > Acidimicrobiales > Microthrixaceae > Candidatus Neomicrothrix > Candidatus Neomicrothrix sp. The sequence continues at coordinate 16,318 of NZ_DAOLGP010000048.1, read as the reverse complement.
ATACGAACGGGCAGTGACGGTCAAGCCAAGCTGAGCTGGGCTCTGGCGGTCGGACGTGTCAACCGCTGAGGAAAGCGCAGACCGGCTCGAGCACGCTGGTGAGGTCGACCGATCCCGACCGGGGGTACGCCACGACGGTCGTGCGACAAATGGAGGACTGCCTCCACTCGCATGCCGCAGGTGGCGATGACGTTGACGCCCACCCACATGATGCGGTGGTGGTCGAACAGGGCACCCTTCGGTTTGCCGGTCGCCCCCGTCGTGTAGAGGATCAACGCATCGTCGACATCAACGCCACCCGGTCGCCCTTGTTCAGGCCGAGGCCTGCCAGGGCACGGGCGGCGCGGTCGACGGCCTCATCGAGTTGGGCGTAGGTCAAGTCGATATCGCCGAACTTGAGCGCTTCGGCGTCGGGGATGCGCCGAACGGTGGAGCGCAGGGTGCTGTCGATCGTGGGCATGGTGTGGCTCCTTGTCAGCGGTCGGCGCGCTGGTAGGCGGTGACGACGGCGGCGCCGCCCAGGCCGATGTTGTGTTGCAGGGCGGCGGAAACGTCGTCGACCTGGCAGGCATCCGCGGTGCCGCGCAGCTGCCAAACCAGCTCGGAGCACTGTGCCAGGCCCGTGGCGCCCAGCGGGTGGCCTTTGGAGATCAGCCCGCCGGAGGGGTTGACCACCCAGCGGCCGCCATAGGTGGTGTCGTTGGTGTCGATCAGCTTGTGGCCTTCGCCCCCAGCGGCCAGGCCGAACGCCTCGTAGGTGAGCAGTTCGTTGGTCGAGAAACAGTCGTGCAGCTCGATCACCTGAAAGTCGTCGATGCCCAGGCGGCCTGCTCGAACACCTGACGGCCGGCCTCCTTGGTCATGTCGTAGCCGACGAGGGCGGCGGCGGTGCCGGAGGTGAACGTGCTGGCCAGGTCGGTGACGATGGTCTGCCCGACGATCTCGACCGCCTGGCTGGCCAGGCCGTTTGCCTCGACAAACTCCTCGCTGGCCAGCACCGCTGCGCCGGAGCCGTCGGAGGTGGGGGAGCACTGCAGCCGGGTGAGCGGCGGGTACACCATCTTGGCGTCGAGGATCTCCTGGAGCGTGTAGACGTCCTGGAACTGGGCGTACGGGTTGTTGGCCGAATGCCGGTGGTTCTTCTCGCCGATCTTGGCGAAGTGCTCCGGTGTCGAGCCGTACTTCTCCATGTGTTCCCGGCCCGCGGCGCCGAACATGTAGGGCGCGGGCGGCATAGCGAACTCGTACAGTTCGCCCAGCGCCATCATGTGCTTCATCAGCGGCTGCTCGCGGTCCTCCGCGCCGATCTTCAACGAGCCTTTCTCCATCTTCTCGAAGCCCACCGCCATCACGCAGTCGGCGGGCCGCCGCGGATCGCCTCGGCGCTCAGGTAGAGGGCGGTCGACCCGGTGGAGCAGTTGTTGTTGACGTTGGTGATCGGGATGCCGGTCATGCCCAGCTCGTAGACCGCCCGCTCACCGCAGGTGGAGTCGCCGTACACGTAGCCGGCATGGACCTGCTCGATCCGGTCGTAGCCGATGCCGGCGTCCTCGAGCGCTTTGGTGCCCGACTCCTTCACCATCTGCGGGTAGTCCCAGCCCTCGCGCGCTCCGGGCTTCTCGAACTTGGACATCCCGACGCCGATCACGAAGACCCGCTCGTTGTGTTTGCTCAGTGTTGTTCCCCCTGGCCCGACGTTAGCGACCGTGTCGCCCGCCATGTCGTCGATCACGTGCACACAACGCTCGTGTCGAGTCGGGTCGAAACCCCAACCCGTCCCCGGATCAGGAGCCTCCCCGTCGCCCGGCCCATCGTTGTTGCCCGGCGGGTCGGGAGACTCCGATCAGCCCCTACAACAAGTCGGACTCTCGCAGGGTGGACAGGCAGGCCAGCACCGTGTCCGGCGGTAGACCCGTCTTGCTGGAGATCTCGCCGGGGGTCAGTCCCAGCCGACCCAACTGCCAGACGTCGAATGCTTGGTCGTTGAGCTCGACCAGAACGTGTTCGGGAGGGTCTGGCCGACAGACGAGTCCCGCATCGCCCACTCGCAGCCCAACCAGCGATCCGCCAACCGCACCGACCGAGCCATCTCCAACCAACACGATCGGTTCAGGTGGTACGGGACTCGTTCGGGCGGAGGTGGACGGTGGGGCAGACCGTCTGCTCCCGGGCTTGGACCGCCTGTGTCCCACGAGACCAGCCAGCATGGGTGCCGACCTTTGAGAGTCGCAGTAGCTCAACTCCCAACACTGAGTGCTCGCCGCCAATCTGGCGAGGTTGAGCAACGATCGCCCGACACCAAACCGGGAGAAGTCGAACGCGTTCTCGGCCATGCGGCGGGTCATGGTCACCGCTGGTACCCGTTGAAGCTCTGGGCATGGCTCTGGGCAGCCCGGCCCGGCATCGTGGCGGCTCAGCACGACGATGTCGCTGAGGTGCGTACTGCCCTCGTCGAGCCACAGCTCGGCATTCGGTGCGATTGGAACATCTCCCGCAACCCCTCTCAGGAGGGGATCCACCAGAGTCTCGAGGTAGGGGTAGTGCGCCTTTGCCCCTTGGCGCAGCTTTAGGGGCTTGCGAACCGCCTCGACGCTGCAATCCGCATCCACCGCCAACATCTCATCGGTGGCGTACCCAATCCCGAGGTGCACCAGCTGAGCCGCCATCGTGGACTTTCCGGCTCCGCTGGCACCAAGCATGAGCACACGGCGGCGCCGCTCGTCTACGTCTCCGATCAGGGCCCCGTGCAGGTGTAGCCGGTGAGGATCATCTTCCAGCGCCAGCCGAATCTGACGTTGCACAATCAGCACGAAGGCCTCGTGTAGTTCAGTCGGCTGTTGACCGAACTTCCCGACGCCCCAATCGACCAACTGGGATCCAACGCTGCTGTTGAGTGCTTCGTTGCTGTCCCGACCGTCCGACCAATCCAGCTTGATCGGTTCGCCGATCCAGTCGGACTGCTCAAAGAGCTGCGACAGCAAGCCGTTGAGCCTCAGATCCGGTGAATGGGCTCCGACGGGTGCCACCGCGTCACCCATTCCCGATGAGCCATGCCGTCAGCGATGCGCCGGACCGATGCCGCCATCCACCGTCGACGTTCTTCAGCGCTGCATGGATCGAGTCCAGAACGGCCTGGGAGTGCTTCGTGGGGTCCGCCTCGGCCGGCCACAGACGAACGGCGGCGCGCCACGCCATCTGTGCCAACTTCCAGGCCACCTCCGCCTCGCTCAGCGGCGCTGGATCGACCGTGCTGTCCCCGACAGTTTCAGAGTCTGGTTCAATAACGTGCACATAGCGTTTGCGAGCCGGAGTTTCGATAAACGTTTGGAGGTCCGTAAACATCGCTTCATCGAATTCGAGGGATCCCCGCCGAATTGTTCGCATCAATTCGGCGGGGGATGCGAGCACGTGGGCGTCGACGATGTGGGTGATGTCGCGGCTGGTCACGGTGATGGCATCGAGCCAGGGCTGGACCGGGGACGTGTCAGCCGTTTCGAGTGTTGCAAGACACTGTTCCAGGCGTGAGGTGATCACCTGGGCATCGGTCGAGCGGGCCACAGTTCGGCCATGGACCGTGTACAGGTGCCAAAAGCCGCGCGAGGTGCTGCCAGGAGCCTCAACCGGGCTGACCGCCATCAGCTCAAGCGGTGCGTCGTCGAGCGAACCGGTGAAGTGCGTCAGCCGGTCTCCCAACCGCTGTCTCATCGAGTCAGCCAGCGCAGTGTCGGTGATCGACATGGAACGCAGCCGATCACCCGACCTGAAGGTCAGAATTTCCGCCTCGACCAGGCGGAGCCGTTCCGCAGCTCAAGGGTTGGGGTCATGGCCAAGCAGCGAGAGCGGACGGGTTTCGAGCCGCCCACCGTCGAGGAGCAGGCCGTGACGGCCAAACGACTGCGCTGTTGCGATCAGGTCGGTGAGGACGAGCTCCCTGTCCGCATCAAATGCAACCGAGAACTCGTCGGCCAACCAGGCTAGCGTCACCTCGCCATCCAGCAGGCCAAGGACCATGTTGGAGCGCTCGTCCAGCTGTACCGGCGCCGACCATGGCGTCCAGGCCACGGCCTGGCCTGAAGCCAGCCGCAGCAATGCCGCAGCCGGATGCATTTCTGGGGAGGACCGTCGATCGAGAGCTTCGGCCGTCATAAGGTCAGTTCTGCAGCCGGATTATACCGGATCGCACTGAATGACGACGCACACTTTGTTCTGACCGTCCGGGAAATCAGCAGTTCCGATGAACACGAAGCCGCCGGTGTCGGCGATGCCGTTGATCGGATTACTCACATAACCCGTATCATAAATCTGGTCGCCACTGTTACCATTATGCAAGATCATCTTGCACTTGTAGCCGGGCGGTGGCTCATAAGCATTCGCTAAGTTCGGACCCAGGATGCCCGCTAGGGCAACCGATTCGGTGCTAAGCGCGCTGCATCCTTGGAAGAAAAAGTTCCAGACGCCTCCACTCCCAAAGGTGGCCTGAAACTGGTCATTTCCACCTGCACCCGAATAGCAGCCAGAGGTCTTTTCTGCGCACAAACCAGATGTAGGGCCGCCTTCGATGATGGGGGGCAGGGTTGTTTGAGCGCCTGCCACCGCCGGTACAACCGAGGTGCCGTTGATCGCCGGCGCTGCCCAAACGGCACCGGCCACCCCGGCACCCAGCGCAAGCTTCTTGACGGCGGCCCGCCGGCCCGAAAGTCCATGGCTCTCAGCCGGAGCAGCCTCGCTCCTAGTACCGTCCATGTCAGTCATCTCGATCCCCATCCTTCCGAGGTCTATGTGGGATTCATGGTAGTCGGACGTGACCGGGGTGTCAACGGACATGAGATGCTCCCCGTAGGTGGCCGGTAGGGGTTCCCCGGGTGCGGTCATGGTTTGTCCCCATGTGTGGCCACGGGTTTGGCCCGTGGGTGGCCGGTATCCGTTTGTTGGTGTTCCTCCTGGGCTTGGATCGATGGCGCTGACCTATCGATGCCGAGCACCAGGAGGAACACGCTCATGTTGTCAAAGGAGAAGATCATGGAGGTCCTTGAGGCCTATGACTTGACCGGTTCATACCGGTCAGCAGCGCAGTTGTGTGGTGTGGATCACCACACGGTGCGTCGTTATGTGAAAGCGAGAGAAGCCGGTTTGGACGTGACGGTTCGGGCCGCCCCGGCCCGGGAAACGGTGGTCGATCCGTTCATCGATCATGTTGAGGGGTGGGTGGACCGGTCGAAGGGGACGATCCGCGGCAATGTCGTCCACGAGAAATTGGAGGCGTTGGGCTACGACGGTTCGGAACGGACAACCCGTCGGGTTGTGAAGCGTGTGAAAGCGGTGTGGCGGCACAAGAATCATCGGTCGTATCGGCCGTGGATTCCCGAGCCGGGGTTGTGGTTCCTATGTGGAGTTCCACATAGGAACCAATATGTGGCCCCCGCGGTTATGTGGAGCGGGCCGTCTGGGTTGCTGGCGGGTGGCGGTGAACGGCTTGAGGGAGTCCACATAGTCGCGGTCTGACTGCGGTGGCTCGGCGGGTCGGGGGAGTCTTTCTCGGTTGGTTCCCGAGAGGAGACGAAGATGGCCAAGAGACGATCGATTCCGGTGAGCGGTCCGCTTGCCGAACACGAGAACGGATATCGGGCCTGGCTGGTTGAGCTGGGCTACAAGCCAAAGTCGATGGGGGTGCTGGTTGGGTTGGTGGGGCGACTCAGCATCTGGATGGACCACCGCGGTCTTGATGTCGGGGATCTGTGCGGGGCGGTCGTCGAGGAGTTCCTCACCGATCTCAGGGCCGGTGGCGGTTGGTTCCAGCCGACGGTGGCGACCCTTGGGTCGTTCCTCGACTATTTGCGGGACGCCGGTGCTGTCGGGTTCGAGGTGCCACCGGTTCCGGTGACGGCGTCCGAGGAGACCATCAAGGCGTTCGGCCACTTCCTGGAGTTCGAACGCGGTCTGACCCCGGGCGCGATCCGCACCTACGTGTGGGTGTCGACCGCGTTCTTGTCTTGGCTCCAGGACCGGGGTCGCTGTGAGCTGGCCGGGTTGACCGCCGGCGATGTTGTCGCGTTTGCCACGGAGGTGTGTCCGACCTACAGCGTTGGGCGGGCGAAGTTGACCATGACCGGTCTGCGGTCGTTCTTGGGGTTCGCTCACGTCGCGGGTTTGGTGCCGGTGGGTTTGGCCGGTGCGGTGCCGTCTGCGGCGGGATTGACCGGCACCGCGCTGCCCAAGGGCCTGTCACCGGAGGAGGTGCAACGTTTGTTGGGCAGTTGCGATCGCCGTCGAAGCAGGGGACGACGGGACCACGCGATTTTGGTGTTGTTGGTCCGGCTCGGTCTGCGAGCCGGAGAGGTCGCCGCTTTGACCCTTGATGATCTTGGGTGGCGGGCCGGTGAGATCCTCATCGGGGGCAAGGGCGGCCATGTGGAACGTCTGCCGTTACCCTCCGATGTCGGCGACGCGGTGGCCGGCTACCTGAAGCGGGGTCGCCCACAGAGCGCCCAGCGGGCTGTGTTTCTGAGGGCACACGCTCCCATCCGCGGGCTCCAACCGAGCGGGGTCGCCCAGGTGGTCCGTGACGCGTGCATCCGCGCCGGTATCGAACCGGTCGGTCCGCACCGGCTCCGCCACACCGCAGCAACCGAGTTGCTGCGGGCCGGTGCGAGCTTGCCCGAGGTTGCCCAGGTTCTGCGCCACCACAGCATTTCGACCACTGCGATCTACGCCAAGGTCGACCATTTGGCTCTGCGGGAACTGGCCCTGCCCTGGCCCTCGAAGGTGGTGGCGTGATGGCCGACTTCGCCGCCATGGCCGACGACTACCTGCGAACCCGCCGGGCACTGGGCTACAAGCTCGTTGAGCAGGGCCGACTGCTCGGACAGTTCGTCGAGTTCCTCGCTGTCGAACAAGCCGAGCGGGTGACCATCGACCTCGCGGTGAGATGGGCACGCCTGCCCGTGGATACCAACCCGGTCTGGTGGAACGAACGGCTCTGCATCGTCCGGGGTTTCACCCGCTACCTGAGCGCCTTTGACCCCGCCACCGAGGTGCCCCCAACCGGACTCATGCCGCCTGGCCGACGTCGGATCACCCCGTATCTGTTCACCGAAGCGGACCTCGACGCCCTCCTCGAAGCGGCCGGGCAGCTCACCGCCGGTCTGCGGGCGGACACTTACCAGACCCTCATCGGCCTGTTATCGGTCTCCGGGATGCGCGTCGGGGAGACCGCCGGGCTGGACCGGGCTGACATCGACTGGGACCACGCTCTGCTCACCATTCGTAACACCAAGTTCGGCAAGTCCCGCCAGATCCCTCTGCACCCAACCACCATGACCGCACTCGAGGGCTACGCCCGACGACGAGATGTTCTGCTGGCCGCGAGGGCGAAGCCAACAGGGCCGAGCTTCTTCGTGTCCAGCACCGGCACCCGTCTGATCCCGGGCCGGGTCGGCGCCAACATCGGGTCCCTCATCCGTGAGGTCGGTCTGTGGAATACGGGCACCAGCCGGCCTCCGAGGGCACACGATCTCCGCCACAGCTTCGCTGTGCGGACCCTGCTCGGCTGGTATCGCGCCGGGCTCGATGTGAACCGCCGGTTGCCGCTGCTGTCCACCTACCTCGGTCACGTCGAGCCCGCCAACACCTACTGGTATCTCCATGCCGCCCCCGAACTGATGGCCCTCGCAGCCCAACGGCGCGACCAAAACCAGGAGACCCGGCCATGACCCGGCTCGCCCCGCTGCTGGAGGAGTTCTTCACCGACCGCCTCATCAACCAACGACATGTGAGCCCGAACACGATCGCCGCCTACCGCGACACGTTCCGGATGCTGGTGGTCTTCACCCACGACACGCTCGGCACCCAACCCTGCGATCTGGACCTCGCCGACCTCGACGCCACCGTCATCGGCGGGTTCCTCACCCACCTCGAGACCGAACGCGGAGTGGGCATCCGGACCCGCAACGCCCGGCTGACCGCCATCCGGTCGCTGTTCCAGTTCGCCTCATACCGCCACCCCGAACACGGGGCGACCATCAGCCGTGTGCTGTCCATCCCACCCAAACGGACCGAGCGGGCCATCGTCACGTTCCTCACCAAAGACGAGATCCAGGCCCTCCTCGACGCCCCCGACCCCAGCACCCGGCTCGGCCGACGCGACCGCGCCGTCCTCGCCCTGGACATCCAAACAGGGCTACGTGTCTCCGAACTCGTCGGACTCACCCGCGGTGACATCGAACTCGGCACCGGAGCCCACGTTCGCTGCCACGGCAAAGGACGCAAAGACCGCATCACCCCGCTCAACGAACCCACCCGACAACTCATCGGGCACTGGCTCGACGAACACCCCGGCACACCGTCGGACCCACTCTTCACCGGCCCGGCCGGCAAAGCGCTCACCCGTGACGCCATCCGTCGGGTCCTTGACCGTCACATCACCACCGCCACCACCAACTGCCCGTCGCTGGCAGCCAAGAACATCACCCCACACACGCTTCGTCACACCTGCGCCATGGGACTCCTCCAAGCCGGCGTCGACCTTGCCGTCATCGCCCTCTGGCTCGGCCACGAAGACATACGCACCACCCAGATCTACCTCCACGCCGACCTCCGCCTGAAAGAACAAGCTCTCGACCGCACCACCCCACCGAACACACCCGACGGCCGCTACCAGCCCCCGGACCCGCTCCTCGCGTTCCTCGAATCCCTGTGACTATGTGGACTCCCTCAAGCCGTTCACCGCCACCCGCCAGCAACCCAGACGGCCCGCTCCACATAACCGCGGGGGCCACATATTGGTTCCAGTGGGATTACGGTGACGGGCCGCTGGTGTGCGGTGAGAAGTCCGTCCTGTTTTGTGGCTGGTTGGCGTGGTGCCGGTTCCGGCTGGTGTTCCCGCTGCGTGACAAGCGTTTGGGCACGGTGATCGCGGCGTTGGACCGGTCGTTCCGACGGCTCGGTGGTGCTCCGACCTATGCGTTGACCGACAACGAAAAGACAGTGACGGAACGTCATATCGCGGCGTTGCCCGTCCGGAACCCGAAGATCGTCTCAGCGGCTGTGTATTACGGGGTCACGATCGCGACATGTGTCCCCTTCGATCCCGAATCGAAGGGCGGTTCGGAAGCGACCGTCAAGATCGCGAAGGCCGATCTGGTTCCCTCTGATGCGAACCTCCGCGACGAATACGACTCGTGGGAGGCCTTGGAGGCGGCGTGTGAGGCGTTCATGGACAAGGTCAACAATCGTGCCCACTCGGTGACCCGCCGCCGTCCGGTCGACATGTTGGCCGAGGAACAGGCCCGGTTGCATCGGATCCCCGATGAGCCCTACACGGTCGCGTTTGGTGAATCGAGGAGCGTGTCGTGGTCCTCGACGATCCAGTTCCGTGGGGCCCGCTATTCGGTCCCCCACTCCCTCTGCGACAGCCGGGTGTGGGTGCGCCTGTCTGGCGATGAGCTCGTGATCGTCCACGTTGGCGACGACGGGCCAACCGAGGTCGCACGACACCTGGTCGTTCACGCCGGGCAGGCGTCGATCGTTGATGCTCACTATCCGGAACGCAAAGACCCGACCGACCGGCAACCGAAGGCGAGGAACCGGCACGAGGAAGCGTTCCTCGCCATCGGCGAGGGCGCCAAAACATGGCTGGTTGAGGCCGCCACTGTCGGGGCACGCCAGATCGAACCGACGATGGCCCAAGCAGTCGAGTTGTGCGCAGCAACGGACCGCACACGCGTTGACGAGGCCCTCGGTCTCGCCGGCACAGCAGGCCGGTTCGGGATCGACGACCTCAACTCGATCCTGACCACCACCAGAGCAGAACCCCGGCGGGCCAACCCCGCCCACTCGCTACAGAACGGCACCAGAGCCTGGTCACAACTCGGTCAACCCCAAAGCGACCACCGCCCCAACAACCCCAACCCCAACCCCAACGGCAACGGGAACGGGAACGGGGGCCAGCCATGAGGGGACCATCATCGACATCGTCCACACCCGACGGAGATCAGATTGTTCTCGAGGCGGCCGATGCCGCCGAGCTCGGCGGGCTCCTCGCCGGCATCGCCGGCTGGATCGCCGACGGACACGCGGGCTTCCAGAACATGGGCCTCCACGTCGGCATGACCCTCAACCTGGGCGGACCCGACGGGCTCGGCGACCTCGACGCTGTCTTCAGAGTCCTCGACAACTGGGTCGAGCGGCTGAACCCGCCGGCCGTGACGGTCAGAACAACACACAGGAGATGGTCATGAACGGCCCAATCCCACAAGCGGTCACCGACGAGATCACCGCCCTGTGCCGCCGTCTCCGGCTGCGTTACATCCGAGAACAATCCCCCGACGTGCTCCTCACCGCGAAAGCCCAACGCTGGGACCCAGCCGAAACACTCCGGGTCCTCCTCCAAGCAGAAGCCGAAGGACGGAACCGGTCCACCATCGAAGCGCACCGCAAAACCGCCCGGTTCCCAGCCGGGAAAACATTCGACGCCTGGCAGGCCGAACGGTCCTCGGTTCCGGTCCCAACCCAGAACGCCCTCCAAAGCCTCGAATGGGTTGACCGGCACGAGAACCTCGTGATCTGCGGGCCGTCAGGCACCGGCAAATCCCACCTCTGCGAAGCACTCGGACAATCTGCTGTCGACCACGGCCGCAACGTCCGCTGGTTCAACATCGAAGACCTCGGCGCGCTCGTCCGCTCACACCGCATCGATGACACCATCACCAAAGCAATCAAACCGGTCCTGAAAGCCGACCTGATCGTCGTTGATGACATCGGGCTACTTCCCGTTTCCGTCGACGCAGCAGAAGGCCTCTACCGGCTGATCGACGCCGCATACGAGAACACCAGTGTCGCTGTCAGCTCAAACCTTCACCCCTCAGGCTTTGACCAGCTCATGGACGAAACCCTCGCCAGCCCCCTCGTTGACCGGCTACTCCACCACGCCCACGTCATCGTCACCCAAGGCGAATCGATCCGACTCGAAGACGCACTCAACGGAAAGGGGGTGGAGCCCCTGACCAAATAACCCGGGGAAACACCCGGCCGTCCCTGGGGAATCCCCATGGCCGCCCACGGGGACCTCACCCGACCGCCCACAGGGAAACCACCTGGCCACCAACAGGGAAATCCTCATGGCCATTGACAGTTTGTCCTCGACGCGGGCTATGACCCCATCGCGCTCACCCACCACCTCGCCGACACCAACGCACACATCGTTGTCCGGATCCGATCAGACCGCGTGTTCTACAACAACCCACCCGCCCCCGAACCCCACACCAAAGGCCGGCCCCGCCGCCACGGCACCCGCCACGAATGCGCCAACCCCGACACCTGGCCCGAGCCCGACCGCACCCACACCACCCACGACAACCGCTACGGCACCATCACCATCAACGCCTGGGACGGCCTCCACCCCAAACTTGGCCGAAAGAAGGGATCCCGCTGGGCCGACTTCGACCAGCCACCCATCATCGCCGGGACCGTCATCAGCGTCTCAGTCGACCACCTCCCCAAAAACGTTGCCAGCAACAACAAAACCTTGTGGCTCTGGGCAACAAGCCCCCACCAGGTCGACATCGACCTCGCAGCCCGCGCCTACCTCCGCCGCTTCGACATCGAACACACCTTCCGGTTCATCAAGAACACCCTCGGATGGACCACACCCTCGGTCTGCACACGCGAACAAGCCGACCGGTGGACCCAAATGATCGCCGCCGACTACACCCAACTCCGGCTCGCCAAACCCCTCGCCGAGGACCACCGGCTCCCCTGGGAGAAACCCCAACCACCCAACAAACTCACCCCAGCCAGAACCAGACGCGACTTTCGGCGTCTCCGCCCCGCACTCATCAACCCAGCCAGACCACCAAAAAGCCAAACACCAGGACCCGGACGCCCCAAAGGCACCCGAACCGGCCCCCGACCCCGACACCCACCCATCAAACGAGCAGCCTGAACCCAATATCAAGGTTTAAACGCAAGCTTAGCGTGAGATCTTGGACCGGTGCCGTTCAAGTCCTGCACGACGGCGCTGAACGCCGGCCCACTCATTCAGGCCCGATAGCCTGCGTCAGCCCCTGGGACGCATCGACCCCCCAGCAGTTGCCGTGCGGCGTTGAGGGTGCAACAATCCATGCGTGCTCGACGTCAACGATATCTTCCCAGAGTTCCGGCTTATTGGTCATCACGGGAAGGAGGTTACCTCCGACTACAAGCACGGTAGCTGGTACCTCATTTATTGGTATCCGAAGGCTGATACGCCGGGATGCACGGCCCAAGCGCAGGGTCTTAGAGACCAGATCGAAGCGTTTGAGGAATTGGATTGTGTCGTGCTGGGTGTTTCCTTCGATCTACCAGAAGATAACGCGGCATTTGCTTCCAAGTATAAGTTGCCATTTACCCTGTTGTCTGACCCGAAAGGCGTCCTCGCTCATCGTGTCGGCGCATTCGACGCTGAACTCGGAGCTCCGTCGAGGATCGCCCACCTGGTCGATAGCTCGGGACGAGTGCGCCGTGCCTATGTGGTCGAAGCCCCGGGGTACTTCGCCGAAATGGTTTTAGACGATCTTGAGGCGATGGGGGACTGTGATCCGAATGAGTGACGTCCCTGCTGGGTGCTCGTCAGAGGAAGGTGCTCGCCGGTGCAGATCCAGCAGATAGAGGAGCTCTTGGGCGAACTGCGGACCTATGGCTACGTCGTCTTGGAGAACGTCTTCGGCCCGGTTCTTCGAGATCGGTTGGTTGCAGTGACTAACCATCTGCTCGATCGGGAGCGGCCGCTGCCGGGAAATCACTTCGAAGGATACGACAACCGCAAGGTTCTGAACCTCCTCGCCAAGAACCGGATCTTCGAAGACCTGCCCGTCAACCCAGAAGTCTTGGGGTTGGTCGAGCGTTTCCTAGGGCGAGGCCTACTTCTCTCATCAATCTCATCGCTCTATGTCGCACCAGGCGAAGATGCCCAACCCCTTCATTCGGACGACCAAGCCATACGTGTAGCAAGGCATCCCGATTTCCCTACCGTCTGCACCACAGTCTGGGCGCTTGATGATATGACCGAGCTGAACGGAACGACCACAATCGTCCCAAGAAGTCACCTTCTGCCGGAGCGGCTGCGATGGACGGACTCCGCTGGGCGGGCCGGCAGCCGACCTATCCAAGTCCCGCAGGGCTCAGTACTCGTGTTTGATGGGGCATGCCACCACGGAGCTGGCGCCAATCGCAGCGCTGCTGTTCGAAAGGCGCTTACGGTGTCGTATTGCGCCGGATTCATTCGGCCGGTGGAGAACCTCCACTTAGGTGTGCCGCTCACAGTCACTGCGAGTTTCTCTCCCCGGTTGCTGGACCTCTGTGGCTTCGTCCCGTACGAAGGCATCCATGGTCATGTAGACCGGTGTGCGCCGCTCGACGCCCTTGCGCTGGAGACGAGCCGGGACCAGGGTTCCTAGGATTTGCGCTGATGCGGAACAGTGCAGGCTCCCTTGTGTGGAAGCTCTTCCAACGCGGCTGCTGGTGGACCCCAAGGAGTCAGCCGAATGCCAGACTTCGGCGGAGCACGAAACGGATGAGGGTCGGTCAAGTAATGCTCGTCAAGTTTGTACGCCTGCAGCAAAGTAGTCGACTGAGCCCAGTGAAGCCTGAGCTCAGCGTCCGGATCAGTGAACGTGGCTGCTAGAGCCGGACGGTGCAGAGATGACTTGTTGGCCCACGAACCATGAAAGAGTGCGTTATCCCAAATCAATAGATCGCCTGCCCGGAGTTCTGGGGTAGTGGCTCGGGCTTCGATTTCAGCCATGATCCCGCTCGCTTGTTGGGCCGCCCCAGGACCTGCGGGACGGATACCTGTCGTCCAACAGTGAGAGCCGTCCACGACTCGGATCGCGCCGTTCGACGGTTCAGGGTCAACCAAAGGAATCCAGCAAGTGTAGGAACGTGAAATCGGTTCGTTGGTGTAAGTCAGGTCTTGGTGTAATGTCAGCGTTCCAGTTCCGGGACTCTTATTGAGGATCGCGGCCAGGAATATCTGGACTGAACCGAGCGATGCGCTGAGAACCGGGCGAACGAGTTCACGCACGACTCTGGACACCCGATTTCGCTCCTCTGCCGGACCATCACGCGCAGTTGAGACGAACCCAACTGGCCAGGGCCCGCTAACCAATTCGGAAAAGAAGGAGCGGCCCTTCGCAAGCTGTTGAGCATCGAGCTGCGGCCCGACAGCGTAGCCATTCTCAGCCAGCTCACTCCTGATCACGTTCGGGGCTCAGAACTCACGCAGAATCACCACCGAAAGCGGGCGAGTAGCTCATCAAGCTCTTCGGGGTCGCCTTCCCAGGATGTGGAGGGATCGACATAGGGGACGACGCCTGATCGGGGCTGACCTCCGGCGTTGGAATCACCTTGGACCCATGCGGCGGTAAAGCCGAGAAACATGAGCGTACGTTGCTTAGCATGCTCGCTGGATGCATCGGTACGGTGCCAGGTGTTGCCGTGCATGAACACGCAGTCGCCGCGACGTGGCAGTATTGAGACGGCGCTCCCCTCATCGATTTCTTCAGGCCGTAGAAACGGCTTGGTGTATGAGCAGGGGATAACCCGTAAAGCCCCCTCATCTGGACCGACATCGTCAAGGTAAATGAGGCAATGTAAGCTGTGTGGCGGGCTAAACCACGGCGGACTCGGTTCTGAAACCCCGGGGAAATGGATGTGCCACGGCACGCCAGCGCCGCCAATACCCGCGAATGCAATTCGTGAATCCACTCGCATTGAAACTCTTGGGCCAAGTAGCATGCGCGCGATCCCAATCGCTTTGGACCTCAGCAGCGGATGAAACACGCGATCCTTCTCAATCAAGTTTCGTACGTAATACCCGTTCCCGCTCACAGGTCGAGCGCCGCCCTTACCGAGTTCCAGTTCGGCCAGCCGTTCGATCGCCAATGCGAACTGCTCGGCGATCTCGCCGGAAATGAACCCGTCGACCACCAGTATGCCATCGTCTCGAATCCGTTCGAACTGCGACGCCTTCATGTCCGCTTGGGCCGTGCGCCGTGGGTAACCTTTAAACGAGTCCCACATCCGATATTCTGCCTGGACCAAAATCCCTCCCCTGTCGCAAGACGTATCATAACCCATCAAGAATGGCTGACTGAGCTTCCCCCTGTGGATCGGTCTGAAGGTTCCCCCGTCCATGGTCCGGGAGCGCACGCACCCGTTTCTCCCGCCGGCCGAACCCTTCGATCGCCTCATCCACAAGATGTCGGGTGAACACCCGCTCCAGCATTCCCACCCGACACCGAATCCGCCGACCGCCCGCGAGCGATGCGCCTCACGCGTTCATTTTGCCGTATACGGTGACCCCTGGGGTTGCTGGCACGGTGAACGGTGCTGATGGGGTTGCGGCTCTGACTGCTGCGGCAATCGCCAACCTCGTGGTGTTCTTGGTTGCGTTCCGGTCGTTCGTGCGGTTCGTGATCGACAACCCGCTCGCCCGTTCTGGGCACCTTTTTTGCACTTCCTGCGTGGGGTGTTTCCCCGCGACGCTATTCGGGATTTGGACTGCGGAGCCGTTTTCGCGGGAGAGTAAACGGGAAAGACAATGTGATGCCTGTACTCTTTCTTCAAAGACGCAAAGAACGACTTGGTCATAGCATTGTCATAAGGTTATCCGGCCAATCGAAGGTTGGAGGCCCTGGCGGGTCGGATAATGCCTGTTGAATTGGCCAATCGAGGTGCTGCGGCCTGTGGATAGGGTACCTCGCCATTGGCCGGTTAACGGACACGTCCCCACCCGGCCCATCGATGGCCGCATTCTCGCTTCCTACAACCTGGATCCACCGGTGTTTAATGACAGTCTGGGCTTGTGACGTTTGATTGTTGGCCGTTCATCTTTGGGGCGGTTCCGAGCCTGTCAATAGTTGATTGCCGGTTTTCTTGGTTGTCGGTTGGGTGGTTCAGCGGGTGTGTAGTTCGGTTGGGTTGATCCACACCCGTTCGGGCTGGTGGGGCGGGTGTGGCCGCCCGTTGGGGAACCGCTCCGGGTGCGCCTGGAAGGCGGCATCAAGGACGGCCTGACGGGCGATGTCGATCCGTTGACCGTGCCCGCTGTGACGATCAGCAGGGGTAAGCATCCGCGAGCGTCTCAAACGTTGTGGGCCAGTCCGGCCGGTACTTCAACGTTTTGAACGCAGCCTCCGCGTGGGGGTTGTCGTTGGACACCCGCGGTCGTGACAACGACCGGCGCACACCGAGAGTGTCGTACAGCTCGGCGAGCGTCCCCGAGGTCATCTGGGCGCCCCGATCCGAATGGACCTCCAACTGGTGACGTTCGATCCCTTCCCGG
>NZ_DAOLGP010000047.1:0-24129 GCF_035329545.1 Candidatus Neomicrothrix sp. | reverse complement strand
GGTGCACGCCCAGATGGGCCGTTCCGGCCGCCTGCGGCTGGTGCGCGACCACGACACCGCCGCCCTGGCGCTCCCCTCGGCCGAGCCGGCCTTGTTGGAGGAGGTCAGCCGGGACAAGCAGGTGGCCGAGCTGTTGGGTAACCGCCTGGACGGCAACCGCTTTGCGGTGCGCAATGGCGACCGGGGCGTGCTCAAGCAGGCGCTAATCCGCCTCGGCTGGCCCGCCGCGGATGAGGCCGGGTACGCCAAGGGCACACGGCTGGAAGGGGCCGAGCTCACCGCCGAGCTGCGCTCCTATCAGAGCGATGCGCTGGCCGCCTGGTGGCACGAGGGCAACATCGAGGGCGGCAACGGTGTGCTGGCCCTCCCGTGCGGCGCGGGCAAAACCATCATCGGCCTGGGCGCCATCGCCACAGCCGGAACCCACACGCTGATCGTCGTCACGTCGATCAGCTCGGCGCATCAGTGGCGCCGGGAGCTGCTGGCCAAAACCAACCTGACCGAGGACCAGATCGGCGAGTACTCGGGCGATTCCAAGGAGATCCGCCCGGTCACGATCGCCACCTACCAGGTGCTCACCTGGGCCAAGCGCGGCCTCGGGGCCGACGCCGACATGTTCGACCGCCACCCGCACCTCAAGCTGTTCGACGAGCGCGGTTGGGGCCTGGTGATCTACGACGAGGTGCACCTGCTGCCCGCCCCGGTGTTTCGGGCCACCGCCCGCATCCAGGCGATCCGCCGCCTCGGGCTGACCGCCACCCTGGTGCGGGAGGACGGCAAAGAGGGCGACGTGTTCAGCCTGATCGGGCCGAAGCGCTTCGATGCCCCGTGGAAGGAGCTGGAGGCGATGGGCTGGGTGGCCCCCGCCACCTGCACCGAGGTGCGGGTGAGCCTCACCGACGAGCAGCGCATGGCCTATGCGGTGGCCGAACCGGCGGAACGTCATCGGCTGGCCGCCACGACGCCGTCAAAGCTGGTGGCCCTCGACGATCTGATGAAGAGCCACCAGGGCGACCGGATCCTGGTGATCGGACAGTTCCTCGATCAGTTGGCCAAGGTCGCCGAGCGCCTCGGCGCCCCGCTGATCACCGGCAAGACCCCCCAGAAGGTGCGCGACGAACTGTTCGAGGGGTTCCGTTCGGGCGAGATCGACGTGCTGATCGTGTCCAAGGTGGCCAACTTCTCGATCGACCTGCCCGAGGCCAACGTGGCCATCCAGATCTCCGGGCAGTTCGGCTCCCGCCAGGAGGAGGCCCAGCGCCTCGGTCGCATCATGCGCCCCAAGGCCGAGGGCGGCTCCGCCGAGTTCTACACGATCGTCGCCGCCGAGACCGTCGAGCAGGCCTTCGCCCTCAACCGCCAGCGTTTCCTCGCCGAGCAGGGCTACACCTACACGATCGTCGACGCCGCGTAGCGAGCTTGACTCAGCTCAACCCATGATGGCGCGTGCCTTGAACGTTGTGTTCAACCCCTCACGGCTACCGCTGCGGGGCCGACGTTGCTGAACCTGAATCCTTGACCGGCTTGGAGGTGACCCGCATACACACCCGATTCGCCTCCTGTGGCCAGCCCTCTCGGGATCGAGACAGAACCTCCGAAGTTTGGATCCCCCCACGCAGGCTCGACGGCTCCTGCGTTCCACACCTTTCCTTGCACGGTGTTGCCGACGGTTCGAGCGCAGACCCGCCAGGGGAGGGGCGGCAACGGTTGACCTTCCCGGTAGAAGCCGGGCGCCTCGAACGACCCGAGACCGGTGAAACCCTCGCTACTTCCACTGTCCATGTGGTGGGCATTCCAAATCCACCTAGCGGTCGCCCAGACGTTGTTCGTCAGCGTGAGTGCGGTGGTTCTCCCCCCCGCAGTTCGAATGTGCACGGCAACCCCAGGCTGAGCGAAACCAACGATCGCGCCGGTCACCGACTCGATCGTGGCACAAACCGAATCGGGAGGACTTCCCCTCTTTGCCACGACAACCCGCGTGTTCGCCCCCCTCCCAACTTGGCCGTTGGTGACCTTCACCACCCCATTGGACTCGTCCATCGAGTAACTCCCGTCATCGGTGATCGTCAACATGGTGAAGTCAACGGGGGGTGGCGGGCAGGAGGAGCGCCAGAGGAAGACGGCCATTTGTGCGCGGGTGACCATGTTCGATGGGGAGTATCTGCCGGGTGAAGTGCCGGAGGTGATCCGGTCGCCGACGAGCCACCCGACCGCCGTTCCGGCGAAATGTCCGGCGGGAACGTCGTTGAACCCGTGCGGCCCCACCGGGGTGGGCCCACCGGCTGCTCGCCACAGGAACACCGCCATCTGTGCGCGGGTGACCGGTTGCGACGGCGAGTACGTGCCGGGTGAAGTGCCGGAGGTGATGCCGGCTCCGACCAGCCACCCGACCGCCGTTCCGGCGAAATGTCCGGCGGGAACGTCGTTGAACCCGTGCGGCCCCACCGGGGTGGGCCCACCGGCTGCTCGCCACAGAAACACCGCCATCTGTGCGCGGGTGACCGGTTGCGATGGCGAGTACGTGCCGGGTGAGGTGCCGGAGGTGATGCCGGCTCCGACCAACCAGCCGACCGCCAGGTTGGCGAAGTGGTTGGTGGGAACGTCGTTGAACCCGTGGGTTGCAGGCGCCGCACACGACGACGCCGCCGCATCCTCGAGTCCGGACGGGCCCGGTGGCGGACTGCCTTGGGCGCCCGCCGGCACGCCGAAAGTCACCACCATCACCAACGACCAGCCCATGAGCAAACGAACTGTGAGAAGGCGATTCACCGGTTGACTGTATCCGTTCATCCGGTCAGGGATGCGACTCCACCAAGGCGCTCACGGCAGCGGAAACGAAGTGGTGATCGAGCCTTGGTGCTGAGATTCGAAAGAACTGATTGCTTTCCAGGCGACCCGGGCTACTATTCGGGACAGCGTGATTCTCATTCGGGATAGCGGGGTTTCACACCCAAGGAGTTCGCATGAAAGTCACCGCCCAACGGCTCGCAGCGTTGCTGTTTGCCGTGATCATCGGAAGTGCGGCTCTCCAGCTGAGCGGTGTCGCCAGCGCGGCGCCACTGGCCCCAAACCTGACGGAGGTGGTCGTTCAACCGGACCAACGCACCGTAGAGGTGACCTGGCAACACACGGGGCAGACACTGGTGAGCTACGAGATCTGGTGGCGGACCTCCGGAACGTCGACTTGGCAGTGGGTGTCATCGTCGGCCGGTGGAACCAACAGCTCATGGGTCCCGTACGCGTCGGCACAGAGCACCTACGTCGAGCGGCTGAAGATGCCCGCGTCGGTCGCCAAGACCAAGGTCGACATCGGCATCAAAGCGGTGCAGGGGACCTGCCCGCCCGACTCCAACTGCTCGAACCTCGACGACGCCAAGATCACCAACATAGGAATGAAAGCCGCCCCCAAGGTCACCCTCACTTCGGATCCGACGTCCATCCAAGTCAACTGGACCGCAGCATCGGGCTCGTTCCCATTCGTGTCCTACGACGTGTTCTTGAAACCCACCTCCTACCCCGGCCCGATCGAGGACTGCTGGAGCACCTGGGAGGGCACCCGCAAGAACACGACGAAATCACTCACCAGCGTGCCGGCCGGATGTGGCGGCGGAGCAGTTCAACCTCAGACCCAATATCAGGTTGGAGTCCGAACGATCCAGCAGACCGGCGCCAAGCCCGTTTGGACCACCGTCCGGGTCGCCACAGCCACCACACCGTCGGGCTTGCCGGCGCACTGCCAGTCTACCGACGAGCTGTTTTGCACCGACTTCCCGAACGGGTTCGTGAAGACAGCAGCCTGGCCTGCCGCCCAGCAGGGTGACCCGGTCACCCTGAACGGGGCCAACATCAAACACGCCCCATACCTCAACGGCTCCAACTGGACCACGCCGGCCGTGGTCGACGAGATCAACAACGGCTTCGGGTCCAGCTCGGCACCCAACTGGAACGTCATCAGGCTGAACATGGACTGGCCGACCTACCAGATCGAGCAGGGCGGATCCGTCACCGTCGACCCGGTGGCACTCCAGGAGCTGGACACCGTGATTGACGCAGCCAAGGCCCAGGGGCTGTACGTCATCCTGGTGCCCGCCCATACAAGGTGGCCCGGATCGCTGTGCGGCATGAGCACCCGGATGGCCGATGCGACCCATGACATCCCGAAATGGATGTGGGACATCGTCGCTCCCAGCCTGACTCCGGAGTGCAAGAAGTGGTCGACAACGGCTCAGGACCTCGAGGATGAGGTCTTCGCCCGTCCTGAGTTCAAGACCTACATCCGAACTCTTGCGGACCGATACTCGGACTTCTCGACGAGCGCCAAGGCTGACAGGTCCGAGACCGTGGTGGCTCTGGATCTGATCAACGAACCCAAGGGTGACGGCGGGGTTCAAAGCAAGCAGTCAAAGATGATCGCCAACTACACGGCGATCGTCCAGGACGTTCGGGCCAACAGCACCGCCACCAACAAGATCCTGATGGCCGAGCCAACCCACGGCGACACCTCGCTGGCTCAAAACAGTGCCGACCTGGCGACGTTCGCAGCGTCGAGCAAAAACCTCATGTGGTCCTTCCACGACTACTTCGGTGGCGGAACCGACGGCAGTGAACCACCGACCGACCCCATATGGGGCTATGGCCGCAGCAGCTATGGCTTCCCGAAGGGGCAAGATCGAACCGACAGCAACCCACGGCCATACACGTACGGCAACGAGGCAGCCCAGCACCGCACCTACGTTGAGCAAGTGATCGGCTGGTCTACCGCTCAAGGTCTTCCGGTGTACATCGGCGAGTATGGCGTCTACAACCCGTGCTGGGGCAACGTTGAATCGGAAGCGATGGAGTACGCCACCCAGACCAGGGACCTGTACGACTCCATCCCGATCAGCCCGGGCTCCAGCACCACAGCCCCTGTGTCCCGCACGTGGTGGATCAACGGGTCAAGCAACGCCGCCAGCGCTATGGAGCTCCGACGGGCCAGCACGGCGGGGCCAGCGGGTTGTGGCCCGGAGGTCGGTGGCTATTTTGCCCACGCAGCGGGAACCACCTAGGCAACGTTTCAGGATTCATGAAACCGGGAGATCCACCCGTTGAGGGTGGCGGCGTCCCGGACGACCCGTTCGGGGTCGTCGTCGGCGACGTACTCGAGCAGGCCATATCGGGGCAGGTCCCCGGGCAGCGGCGGAGCCTCGGCGGCGATGGCGAGAGCCGGCTGCCAGAGCTCGGCGCCGTCGGCCAGCGGATAGCGCTCCCCGATGCCCCCGGAACCCCAGACGAACACGTGCAGGTAGGCGAGCGAGCCGGCGACCAGCTTCAGCTCGTCCAGCGCTTCGGCCGGGGTCAGCGCCGGGTCGGGTTGCCAGTGGGTGCGCAGCGCCGGGTGATCGACGGCTGCCAGCACGCTGTGAGCGCCGGCGGCGGTGTGGGTCAGCGTGCCCGGATGGAACTCCAGTGCCACACCCAGGCCACGGGCATCGGCCGCCTGAGCGATGGCGGCCGTCGTCTCGATCACCCTCGCCCGGTCGACCCCGGGCGCATCGCTCTCGATGCCGAACGCCGTCCATACCCGCAGGAGCGGAGCCCCGAGCGCTTCGGCCGAGTCGAGCGCTGCCGCCAGCTCGTCGGGCGGCGAGTCCGGATCGTCGAAGGGGCCGATGCCCAAGTAGGTGCCGTAGCTGGTGACCGCCACCCCGGCGTCGGCACAGCGGCGGGCCACCGCCTGGGCCACCGAGGTCTCGCCGGGCGGCACGTGCCCGTCGGCGCCCCACTCGATGCCGGCCAGCTCGGCCCGCACCGCCAGCGCGATCACGTCGTCGGTGGCGAGCTGGCGCATGGTGATTGAGCACATGCCCGACTCGATCACCCTCATCTCCGAACCTTCCGTCCGACGTTGCGTTTGATCGCCACCAGCTGGCGACGTTCGGGTCGCTCCTTGTAGTACTCGTCCAGCGGGTAGCAGCCCGAGATCAGCCCGTGGCGGGGGCCGGTGGTGCAGTCGCTGAACGTGCGGCACACCAGCCGGGTGCGCAGCTCGGCCCCGGCAAGCAGGTCGGCGGGCATCCACGGGTAGCTCAACATGTTGCGGCCGATGCCCACCGAGGTGACCGCGCCGGTGCGCACCTGGTGCTGGGCGACGTGGCCCAGCCACTGCTGGAAGTACGAGTAGCCGCTGCCGATCACCGCCAGGTTGGGGTGCGCCCGGGTCAGCCGGGCGGTGGCCTCCACCATGACGGCGGCATCGATCAGCGGGTCGCGCGGTGGGGCATATCCGTCGGAGGGCGGGAAGTAGGCGGGCCGTTGGGCGTGCGGGTTGTAGTACGGGCTGCCGGCGGTGAGGCACACCATGCCGACGCCGAGCTGCTCGCACAGGTCGAGAAACCGGTGGGTCTCGGTCAGGTCGATGCCCGCGCCGGTGTCGTCGGCGCCGAAGGGTCGATCCCGATCGCCCTCGGCTGCGGTGACCGGCGCGCCGATGCCGTCGTCGTCGGGAGCGAAGGGCACCAGGTCGTAGGCGGATAGCCGCACCCCGATCGCCAAACCGGGTACCCGCCGGCGGATGCCATCGACGACCGCTCGAAGAAACGCGGTGCGCCCCTCGAAGTCGCCGCCGTAGCGACCCGGGCGTTCGTAGGCGCTGAGCAGCTCGTGCAACAGGTAGCCGTGGCAGTGCTTCACGTCGACAAAGGCAAAGCCGGCCTGATGCGCCCGTTCGGCGGCGACGACGAAGTGGTCGACCAACTCGTCGAGCTGGCCGTCGCTCAGCACCTCGGCCGCGCCGACGCCGAGGCGACGGTCGAGCTCGCCATGGGTGTGGGCGCTCTGGGGCAGCGGATCGCCATGCGGTCGCGACCATCGGCCCGAATGGGTCAGCTGCAACCCCACCACCAGGTCGTCGGTCGACCCGTGCGCCTCGGCGTGGGCGTCGACCAGCCCGGTTCGTAGCCCGGCCAGCGCCTCGGTGGTGGCGTCGTCGCTGATCAGCTGGTGGGGGTTGGCCCGGCCGTCGGGGTGCACCGCCACCGCTTCGCCGCCCCAGATCAGCTTGGCCCCGCTTTCACCGAAGCGTCGCCAGCGGCGGGCGACCAGGTCAGTGGGGGCGCCGTCGGTGGTGCCGTCCCAGCCCTCCATCGGCAACGCACAGAACCGGTTGCCCACCACCAGCTCCCCGGCGGAGGAGTCGCTCACCGTGAACGACTCGGCCAGCGGTCCCCCAGGCTCGACCTCGACATCGACGCCGATCAGGTCGTCGATCCCCAGCTCTCCCAGCCGCTCGGCGAACTCGTTGATATTCGACAGCCGCTTGACCTGTTTGATGTCAATCACCAGTCCCCCGTTCGGTGTCGCGACCCGCCACTCTTACAGCAAGCGATGTACCTCCGTCGCCGCGACGCGTCCGGCGTCGTCCAGCGGGTTGGTGATGGACCACACGTTGTTCTCGGCGGTCATCGATGCGTTGACCCCCGACTTCCCTTAACCTGGGCACGTCCGTCCTTTGGCCGAAGCACCTTGGCACCCATCAGTCAGACCGGTCGGTATAGTGGCGGTATGACACCGGCGGTAGCTCGATCATCAACCACCATCAAGCTCAGCACCGAGACACGCGATCGCATCCGGGCATTGGGTGGCGACACCTACGAGGAAACGATTGTCGAAGCGCTCGATGCGCTCGAGGATGCTCAGTTCTGGGCACAAGCCGAGGCGGCGGCTGCATGGGAGGCATCTCTGCCGGAGGAGGAACGCAGACGCCTGAGGGCCGAGACCGATGCCATCGACGCTGCATTTGATGGCATCGGGTGATCGACTTTGGCGATATTCATCTCGCCGACCTCAACGAGGAACGGCGGCGCCTGGTGTTGGTGGTTTCGACGAGTCGCTTTCACCAACTTTCCGGACGTGCTTTGGTCGCTCCACAGGCAATGGGCCCCAAACGGGAGGTACCGCCTCCCTGGCGGATCCAGGTTGATGGCATCGAGTTCGCGTTCGACACCATGAGGACCGTATGGCTCGATCGCCTACTGGAACGGGTCGACCGAACTCCGGCCAGCGCGACCAGAGCAGTTCGCAGAGCGGTCCGTAGCATCACCGAGGGCTGAGCTGGCACGACACTCCATTTTCGTGGGTTGCACCGAACCCATCGCGGCAAGCCGATCGGCGATGTCGGCGAGCACCGCCCGATCACACGATCGCTTCGAGGCGTTCCGCGATGTCGGCGAGCACCGCCCGGTCACTGTCGGGCCGGGTGGGTGCACCCGCGGGTGTGGCGTCGCTGTCGATCCAGCCCCGCAGCGTGAGAAACATGGCGGCGTCGTGGCGGTAGCCGGGCACCGGCGCACGGAAGGCGAAGAACCCCAAGTACTGCAACAGGTCGTTCAGCTCGTGGAACGATGCTTCCTCTGCGGCCCAGCGTCGGTCGCGTTCGGCGAACGCGTCCGGGGCAAACGCCGACAGGCCCAGCAGGTAGTCCGAGCCGTAGCACACCATGTCGATCGCCAGGTCGTTGCCGGTGAACACCGAGAAGTCGGCCCGCACCTCGTTGCGCAGCGCCAGGCGATCCCACTCCGCCTGGCGGGACAGCGAGCTGTGCTTGGCGCCGATGCAGCTGGCGATGCCGAGCAACCCGCGATACGCCTCGAGGGAGTAGATCCGGCCGTACGGCACGAACATGTCGCCCAGTTCGAAGGCGATGAATCGGTCCAGCTCGGCGCCGAGCGACGCCTGGGCCTCAACCCAGCCCTCCCCGCTCAGCGACGCCAGGCCCCAGGATGGGAACACCACCGGCGTGCCGCCGGCCTCGGCCACCTCAGCTGCGGCCCGGTTGTAGGCGGCGGGGTCGTACCCGTCACCCTGGGTGTCGGGGACGAAGGCACCGGCGGCAAACCCGCCGGGCCCGGCCAGCGATGCCGCGGTGGCCAGCACCCGCGCCCGATCGGGCTCGGGGAGCAGCTGCACGTAACCGGTGTCCATGTTGACCGCCGGGATCAGCCCGGCGTCGAGGGTGCGGCCCAGCAGCGACTCGAAGCCGACCCAGTCCACCTCGCCGCCATCGGTGTGGGGCAACAGCACCGCCGAGTAGCCGACGATGCGACGGCCCGGCACCAGGGCAGGTGTCGGCCCCGGCGCTGCGGCGCCGCCCGCACGCTCGGCGCTGCCCTCCACCTCGGCCCCGCCTTCAAACACGACGCCTGGCGGTCCCCAGTCGTCGGGGTAGACGCTGACCGACCGTTCGTTGCTCATGCCAGCAGGCCGAGGTCGCCGGCCCGCACCTCGTGGTTGAGCGGCCGTCCGGACAGGAACCGGCCCACCTCACCGGCGGCCAGCAACCCCATGCGTTCCGCCTCGTTGCCCATCGACCCGGCGATGTGGGGCGTCAGCACGGCGTTGGGCAGATCCCACAGCGGCGACGTGGGCGGCAGCGGCTCGGGGTCGGGGGTATCGATCCACGCCGCCAGCCGCCCGGAGGCGCATTCGGCCTCGAGCGCAGCGGTGTCGACGATCGACCCTCGGGCGGTGTTGATCAGCCAGGCCCCGTCCCGCATCAGCGCCAAACGCTCGGCATCGATCATGTGGCGGGTGGCGGTCAGCTCGGGTGCGTGCACGGTGACGATGTCGGACCAACTACACAGCTCGTCGAGCCCCATCGGGGTGGCGCCCAGCTCGTCGACCTCCTCCGGGTCGAGATACGGGTCGCGCAACCCCACCTCGACGTCCAGTGTGCGCAGGCGCTCCAGCACCAGCCGCCCGATCTTGGAGGCGCCGATCACCCCCACCTTCAGCCCGTGGGTGCCCAGCGGCCCGGCGGGGCCGACACCCGACACCCAGCCCTCGCCGCGGTTGGCGCGGTAGGCGTCGCGCACCCGGAGGACGTCCTTGGCGATCATGACGATGGCGGCGAAGGTGAACTCGGCCACCGGTACGGCGTTGGCTGCAGCGGCCGACGAGACGGCGACGCCCCGGGCCCACAGCTCGTCGGTGACCACCGCCTTCACCGTGCCGGCGGCGTAGGCCAACAGCCGCAGCGCCGGCAGCCGGTCGAGCGACGCGGCGTCGAGCGGCGCACATCCCCAGCTGCCGATCAGCACCTCGACCGCTTCCAGCTCGGCGAGGGGCGTCGACATCAGGTCGATCGGGGCATCGTCGACCAGCGTGACCACCTGGGCGAGGGCCGCCCGCACCTGAGGGGTGATCACCAGATCGTCGACGCCCGGCCACATGATCAGCGCCGCGTTTGGTCGTGTCGTCATCAGCAACCTCCTGGCCAACAGAGGAGCCTGCCACATGCCCCGGCGGCCTCGCCCGAGGTCCGCTCACGGCCCGGGGTCGTTTGGCCGAAGCGAGGCGCGGGTAGTCCCAGCGCCGTGGCGGAGCGCCACGAGGGAGCGCTGTTGCACATGACCGATCCAAACTCGTCGTCCAACGGCGCTGCCGGCACGGCGCAACGCGCCAACGACGCCGCCGGCGACAAGCTGGACGACGTCGCCGACAAGACCAACGAGAAGCTCGATGAACACCCGTGGGCGGAGTGGCTGCCCAAGGCGGGCTGGCTGGCCCGGGGTTTCGTCTATGCGTTCATGGGCTGGACCGTGCTGTTGATCAGCTTCCAGAAGGATTCGGCCGACGAGGCCTCCTCCAAGGGGGCGGTGGTCGCCTTGGCCGACCAGTCATATGGCCGTATCGCGATCGGTGCGCTGGCGATCGGTTTGGTCGCGCTGGTCGCGTGGCAGGCGCTGTCCCTGGCGCTGATCCGCGACACCGACGCCAAGTCGTGGCTCAAGCGGCTGAGCGCTGCGGGCACCATGATCTTCTACGGTGCGTTGGCCTTCACGGCCACCCGTACCGCGCTCGGCATGGGCGCCGACAAGGGCGGCGGTATCGAGCGGTTGTCGAAGGGCCTGTTGTCCTCCACCCCCGGCCGCATCGTCGTGTTCGTCGGCGGAGCGATCGCCCTCGGCGTCGCCGGCTACCGGGCCTATAAGGGCTGGGAGCACAAGTTTCTCAAGCACCTCGACCTGGACGGCTGCGATCCCCGCCGTCGCAAGCTGATCGCCCGTCTGGGTGCCGTCGGCTGGATCGGACGTGCCTTCGTGGTGGGGCTGGTGGCGGTGTTCTCGATGTGGGCGGCGGTCACCGCCGACCCCGACAACGCCGTCGGCTTCGACCAGGGCCTGCGTAAGGTGTCGGTCACCGCGTGGGGCTTCGTTCTGGTGGCTCTGGCCGGGTTGGCGCTGATCGCCTATGGGCTGTTTTGCGTGGTCTCGCTGAAGTACCGCGAGATCCGGGACTGAGCCTCAGCTCGGTCCGAAGACCGACAGAGCGATCAACACCCCGGCAAGGGTCAGAAAGGCGCTCAACAGCACGGTCTGCATGCGACGCAGGGACCCTTCGAAGTCGGCGCGGAGCTGGGCGGTATCTGCGCGTTGCTCGGCTGTCCGAGCGTTGAGCAGCAACCCAAACCGCTCGTCGGTTCGTTCGAAGCGCGCATCGATCCGGTCGAACCGATCATCAATTCGGCCGAACTTCATCTCGAAATGCTCGGTGAGTTGGTCGAGGTCGCGTTTGATGGCGACGTCCGCCCACCCGACCGGCGGGAGCAGTTCCATCAACGGGGCGCCCTCCTTCGTTCCCAGCACTTCGGTGGCCCGTTCCTGCAAATGGTAGCGATCTTCGTTGGTGACGCTCATCACCGCTCCTCCTTCGAGGGTTGCAGATCACCCTACGAACGACAGGTGACAACCAACTCAGCGGTGCAGCAGGTCGATCACCTGGTCGTGGATGTGGCCGTTGGTGGCCAGTCCGTGACCACGATCGGCGCCCTCGTGGCCGTCGAGGGCGGTGAAGCGGCCGCCGGCCTCGGCGAGGATCACCGACATGGGGGCCACGTCCCACTCGGCCACGACCGGGTCGACCATGGCGTCCGCCTCACCGGTGGCCACCAGCGCGTAGCCGTACCCGTCGCCCCAGGTGCGCAGCAGGGCGCCGGAGGCGTGCGCCGCCTGCACCTGCTCGGGACTCCAGGATCCGAATCCGCTGGTGCACAGCAGGGCGTCGCCGATCGCCGAAGTGTCGCTCACCCGGGCGGGACGCTCCCCGTGGAAGTCGACGACGGTGCAGCCCAGACCACGTCCAGCGAACACCCGTTGTCCCAGTGCGGGTAGCTCGATGATGCCGACCGCCGGGCCGTGTTGGTCCTCAACCGCCACCAGCGTCGAATACAGCGGCACGCCGCGGGTGAAGGCTTTGGTGCCGTCGATCGGGTCGATGATCCAGCGGCGCTCACCGGAACCGGGGCTGTGCCCCTCCTCCTCGCCGAGGATGGTGTCTTCGGGGGCGAACTCGCCGATCAGCCGGCGGAGCCGGGCCTCGGCCGCCTTGTCGGCGGCGGTCACCGGGGTGCCGTCGCCCTTGTGCTCCAAGTCCAACTCGTTGCTGCGAAACCACTCGAGCGTCAGCGCCCCCGCCTCGGCGGCAAACCGGCAGGCGGCGGCCAGCAGTTCGGGATCGGCGGCGGGGGTACTCATGGCTGCTCCTGGGCGGTCGTGGGCGACTTGGGCGGCATGGGAAAGAAGGTGGACGTGCGGGCGATGTAGTCGGCGTAGCCGGGGCGGCGCTTGGTGATCGTGCGCTCCAGCATGGTCACGCCCGACACCCGCAGCAGGAAGACGCTCATCACGATCGGCCCGACGATGCCCCACCAGCCACCGGCGGCGAGGGACACCAGAAACAGCCCCCACCACACGGTGAAGTCGCCGAAGTAGTTGGGGTGGCGGGTGTAGCGCCACAGGCCCCGGTCCATCACCTGGCCCTCGTTCTCCGGCTTGGCCTTGAAGCGTGCCAGCTGAGCGTCGCCCACCGTCTCGAAGGTGAAGCCCACCAGCCACACCGCCACACCCAACCAGGCCACCCAGCCCAGCGCCACGTCGTCGCCGGCGGCGGTCAGCTGCACCGGCAGCGACACGATCAGCACCAGCGCGCCCTGGAGGCCGAAGGTTTGGATCAGGCTGAACCACCAGAACTTGTCGCCGAAGCGCTTGCGCATGGCCACGTAGCGCTTGTCCTCGCCGGTGCCCCAGTTGCGCCACAGCAGGTAGCCGGACAGGCGGAGCCCCCAGACGGTGACAAGCACTGTCAGCAGGTCGACCCGGGCGTTGGGGTCGCCGACAGCGCGGGCGGTGTGGGCAACGATGACAAAGGCCAAGCCCCACACCAGGTCGACGATGCTGACGTCGGAGAGAAGCACCGACGCCACCCAGGTGGCGAACATCAGCACGATGACGGCCACAGCGCTGGCGCCAAAGACGGCGCCCATCAGTGGGCGCTCGGGGTGGTCGGGCTCATCGCTGCGGATCCTCCGGTTCGGTCGACCCGCTCAGTCTGGCCGCTGCCGGCCGAGTTTCGCAGCCCGCCGTGTTCAGTCCGACCTGGCAATGAGTGGAATCCCAAACCGGTTCCGTTCGTTGTCGGTGAACGGCTCGGTGAGAAACTCGTAGAAGTCGGGCCGGTGGACACAGAGACTGTTTTCTAGGGTCACCATCTCCTCGCCGACCGGCAGAGTATCGAACCCGAGGTGATGCTGAACGGGTCCGAGCGCTCGAAACATGATGCCGTACTCATCCCTGAAGATGTCCAGCGTCATCGGATCGACCGAGGCGACCAGGCTCTCGGCCCCGTGCCGGCGAGCGAACACGTAGACCGAGCGATACAGCAGTTCCGTGGTCTCCTCCGGCGCCCCGGGGGCGACGGCGATCAGCGGACACTCGCAGACGAACCCCTCAGGTCGCTTGTCTCGATCGATGAGCCCACCGAGGCTGACCTGATCGATCGTTCCGAGGGATGCACGCATGACGCCGACCGGTTCGCCTTTCGGCGACACCACGACGTGGAAGGACGTTCGCCCCACAGGCCGATGGGACGGCGGGACTGCGTGCTCTGCCCCCTCAACCCCGGCTTCGGCCAGATTGTGTCGATAGATCTCGGCTGCCCGCGACAACAGCGGGTCGCCCATCACCACATGGACAGACAACTGAGCGCCCAGGGACGGCTCGACACTCTCAGCGATACTCATTGGGTTCTCCGTTTCGTCGGTAGGTGAAGAGAATTCACCCGCCTTCCTGCAGACTATTCAGCCGCTACCCAAGATGTCCACGGTGATCACCACCGGTGCCCAGTTGCAGCGAGCCGGCATACCATCCAGAGTTATGGCGGCTGGGGATCGGTGAGCCACGCCTCGACCAGCTGCCGGGTGTCCGTTTCGTCGGAGCGCTCGACCAGGTCGAGGAAGTCGTCGGTGGTGGCATTGGCCAGGGCGTTGTCGGCGGCCCAGGTTGTCATGATCGTAAAGAATGCCTCGTCGCCCACCTCATCGCGCAATGCCTTCAGGGTGAGGCCGCCCCGCTGGTACACGTTGGGGCCGAACAGGTCGTCCGGGCCGGGGTCGAGCGGCGGGTCGAGCGAGGACCCCGCCGACAACGGTGGTCCGCCCGTGCCGCCGTCGCTTTCCGCCCACAGCCACTCGCCCATCGTGGCGAACCCTTCGTTGAGCCAGACGTCCTCCCAGGCGTCGAGGCCGACCGAATCGCCGAACCACTGGTGGGCCAGCTCGTGAGCCTGGATCACGGGGTCGTTCCACGCGTCGGACCCGAACAACGAACGGGTTTGGGTCTCCAGCGCAAAGCCCAACGGCCGGTCGACGACCAGGATGCCGTAGGTCTCGAAAGGGTAGGGGCCGAAACGCCCGGCGAACAGCGTCATCATGGCGGGCAGTTGCCCGAGCATCGCCTCCACCTCGGTCTTGCCGCTGGCCTCCACCACCTCGTCGGCCACCGCGCTCAGCAGCGGGATGCCACCGGGGGCGGTGCCCTCGAAGAACGTGTACTGCCCGACCGCCACCGTGGCCAGGTAGGTGGCCATCGGATCGCGGGGTGACCAGGTCCAGGTGGTGCGACCGCCCTCGGTTTTCATTCCGGTGCGGGTGCCGTTGGCCACCGCCTCCACCCCCTCCGGCGTGGTGACCTCGAAGCTGAAGGTGGCCTTGTCGCTCGGGTGGTCGTTGGCCGGAAACCAGTTGCTCGCCCCGTCCGGCTCGGACGCGACGTAGCTGCCCATGCCGGGCTCACCAATCCAGCCCAGCTCGCCGAGGGTGTCCGACCCGCGGGGCTCGGGCATGCCCTCGTAGTCGACGATCACCACCACCGGCTCGTCGGCGGGCAACGGCGCCTCGGGGGTGAGCACCAGGTCCAGGCCCGCCCGGCGTTGTTCCACCTTCTTTCCGTCGATCGTCGCCTTGGTCACCGTCAGGCCGTCCAGGTCGAAGCGCAGCTCGTCGAGGTCCTCGGTGGTGCGCAGCGCAATGGTGGCCACCGCCTCGAAGCTCACCAGGTCGTCGTCCATGTCGAGGACCAGGTCGTAGGAGGCCACGTCGTAGCCGGGGTTGCCGCTGTCGGGGAAGTAGTCATCGCCGATCCCCAGTGCGGCCTCGTCGTCGACCCCGTCCTCGGTTGACCTGTCGGCGGCTGCGGGGTCCTCGGAGGTCCTGGTCGAACCGTCCGGCGACGATTCTGCCCGGGTGGTCGACGCCTCGGTCGCGCCACGGTCGGCCGCCTCGGAGGCCGGCGACAACCCCGCCCCGCAGCCGGCCAGCACCGTCGCGCAGAGCGCGCCGAGCGCTCGCTGGCGCAGGCCGGCGGCGCGGCGGCGCCGGGTCTCGGCTCGGGGTGGCATGTGGCCCATTCTGTCCGCTGACCAATGACGATTCCGGGCAGGAGTAGCCTTGACGCCATGGCGATCACCGACACAGACCTCACCACGGTGCCCCAGCCAACCCAATCTGAACCTTCCACCCCCATGGCGTCCACCTTCGGCGCCGGTCACGCTGAACGCTGGCGGATCACCGGTGGATCACCCGTATCGGGGGAAGTTCGGTCGGCCGGGGCAAAAAACGCTGTCACCAAGGAACTGGTGGCCACGCTGCTCACCGACGAACCGTGCACGTTTACCAACGTGCCCCGCATCGGCGAGATCGACGCAACGCTGCCGATGCTGGCGCAGCTGGGCACCAAGTACGAGTGGGTCGGCGACCACACGCTCACCCTGCACACACCCGAGATCACCGGCCAGATCTCCGAGGAGTACTCGGGTATCAACCGCATCCCCATCCTGTTCATGGGGCCGCTGCTCAACCGCATCGGCGAGGCCGAGGTGCCGCTGGTGGGCGGGTGCACGATCGGCCCCCGACCCGTCGACTATCACGTCGAGGGGCTGCGGGCGATGGGCGCCGAGATCGACATCTCGCCGCACCGCTTCCGGGCCACCACCGACCGCCTGGTCGGCATCCGCCACCGGCTGCCGTACCCGTCGGTCGGCGCAACCGAGAACCTGATCCTCGCCGCAGTGACCGCACGGGGCACCACGGTGATCGAGAACGCGGCGATGGAGCCCGAGGTGGTCGACCTGGTGCTGTTCCTCCAGAAGATGGGGGCCAACATCGCCGTCGACATCGACCGGCGCATCGTGATCCAGGGGGTGGACCGCCTCGGTGGCGCCACCCACCGTGTGATCGAGGACCGCATCGAGATCGCCTCCTACGCCGTGGCCGCCGTCGCCACCGGCGGCGAGGTTGAGGTGCTCGGCGCCCGCCAGGAACACCTGCTGACGTTCCTCAACGCGCTGCGCCTCGTCGGGGGCAACTTCGAGGTGCACGACCAGGGCATCCGCTTCTGGGCCGAGGGACCACTGACCTCCCACCACATCGAAACCGACGTTCACCCCGGGTTCATGACCGACTGGCAACAGCCCTTCGTCGTGCTGCTCACCCAAGCCGACGGCCCCTCGGTGGTGCATGAGACCGTGTACGAGAACCGCTTCGGCTACACCAAGACTCTGTCCCGCATGGGTGCCAACATCAGCCTCACCAGCCAGTGCCTGGGCAGCCGCACCTGTCGCTTCGCCAACCGCGACTTCAGCCACTCGGCGGTCATCTCGGGGCCCACCCCGCTGAAGCCGAGCGACCTGGTGATCCCCGACCTGCGGGCCGGATTCGCCTACGTGCTGGCCGCGTTGATCGCAGAGGGCACCTCGACGCTGCACGATATCGGCTACCTCAAGCGCGGCTACGAGGACATCCCCGGCAAGCTGGGCGCGCTGGGCATCAACGTCGAGGAACTGGACGCACCCGACGCCTGAGGCTCAGTGTCCTTCCGAGGACACTCGCATTCGGCTACAACTGCTACCTGCGGAGCCGACCGGCCCCGGTCTTCTTTCGCGTCGGAGCCGCAGGTGCTGGTGCGCCATCGTCATCGCCGCTGAAGGTACGCCCGTTGCTGCTCGCTCCTGTGTGAAGCCCAGCGATTTCTTCGGGGTGTACTGATGCGTGAAGGGCTTCGTCCATGGAAATCGTGCCGGCCGCAACAAGGTTGCCGAGCGTCTGCTCCAACAGCACCATTCCGTACTGACTTCCTGTAGAAATCGCGTTGCGAATCTGACGAACCTTCTGCTCGCGAATCAGGGCCTGGACCCCGGGCGTTCCCATCAGTACCTCGTAGGCGGCAACGCGACCACCTCCAATGCGCTTTACCAACCGCTGGCTGATCACGGCAGAGAGGGTGAGCGAGAACTGCGTCCGAATTTGGGATTGTTGTTCGGGTGGAAACACGTCGATGATGCGGTCGACGGTCTGGGCCGAGTCGTTCGTGTGCAGGGTGCCAAAGACCAAGTGGCCGGTCTCCGCCAAAGTAAGAGCAAGGCTGATCGTTTCCAGATCCCGCATCTCGCCCACGAGCACTACGTCGGGATCTTCCCGAAGCGCTGCCCTCATCGCCTCTGCGAACGTCAGCGCATCCTCGCCAACCTCGCGCTGATTCACCAGCGCCTTCTTTGACTCGTGCACGAACTCCACTGGGTCTTCAATGGTGAGAACATGAAGATCACGATTGTTGTTGATCCAGTCGACCATGGTCGCCAAGGTCGTGGTCTTACCCGAACCGGTCGGGCCGGTGACCAGCACAAGCCCGTGGGGAAGCCGGACCAGATCCTCGACCGATTCCGGCAGACCGATCTCTTGCGGCGTTGGGACATGCGAAGGAATCACCCTGATTGCCATTGCAGCGCGCCCCATTTGATGGAACGCGTTGACACGGAACCGGTGGTTGTCACCCCACGAGAAGGCCAAGTCGATCTGGCGATCCCGGTCGAATGCCTCGCGTTCAGTGTGGTCGAGGAGGAGCGCTATCACATCGTCGAGGTTCTCGACCGTGAGACGCTCGGCGTCTGGGACGGGAATCAGTTCACCATCAATGCGCATGCGCGGGGTTGAGCCAGCAGCCAGATGCAGATCGGTGGCGGCGCTAGAGGTGAGCACCTCAAGCCAGTGGTCAAGTGACCGAGTGTCTGGAACGTGCATGCAGCTGCCTTTCGGGATTGGCTTATCAGCTGACGGGGGGAGCGGCCTGCGGTTCAGACCGCTCCCCCACCCTTCAGCAGCGGAACATCAGGTGCAGGGCGAAACCGGCGTGTAGGTCGGAGGACCGGCAGCGGCGGAGGTGTAGGCGTACAGGTCCGACTCACTGTCGAGGAACCCGCCTGAGACGAGCGCTGCTTCCGACGTTGCGTAGGTGCCCTTCTCAGCGCGATAAGCCTGCGCTGCTGTCTTCATCGTGCGAAGGTCGGTCTTACATGCGGACGTCTGACCACTATCACTGATGCCGCTCACAGCGAACACGACCACGCCAGACAGGATCGCCAGGATGGCGATGACGACGAGCAGTTCGATCAGGGTGAAACCGCTCTGGCCGTTTGCACGACGCTTGGCAGCAAGTGTTGCTTTCATTGGGTCCCTCCAGGGGATTGGTGCGTGCGGTGGCACGCGGTGTGGGTTGATGGACACCGCTGCACCACGAAGGCGGAACGGCTGGCCGAGGTGGAAGCCTCGACGTACTTATAGAGCCCTGGAACGGTCGGGCTCTGAAGATCTTGGATCATGGACACACCACCGGATCAACGGGCAGCGTGGCATCCGCAGGCTCCTTGCATATGCGCTTGTTCTCTGTGATCACACTTCTGCCAAAACTCTCCTCGACGATGGGAGGAGTCGCGGTGGTATCGGTGTAAACGTCGACGATTCGCACCGTGGTGGTGGCTCGAGCATTCGTTCCAGCGGGTCCATCGACAACGGCAGTCAGCGAAACCTTGCGTTCGCGATCGGTGCCGTCAACTGCCAGTGGAGCGCATGACACCTGCACGTTGAGTCCGTCGATTACGTATCGTGTTGGCAGCGCGTCTTTAGCGCCACCGATCCGTTCTCCATTGCCCAGGCAGGGCGGGCCTGTCGGGTCCATGCTTCCGCCGTTGTCGATGTACTTGCCTGCAAGGCTGTTTCGATCGACCTGATCACCGGGCGACGCAGGTGCGTCGGGCGCCGCATTCCTCAGGTATTGGATCGCCGACTGCAATCCGCTCTGTGCCGCAGCTAGCTCAGCTGCATCTTCAGCTTGCCGATTTGCGATCCGGACCGAAGTGAGGTTGTAGGTCATGGTCGCCAGAATGACCAACGTCGAGAATGCAAGGATCGCAAGAGTTGCGAGCAGAGCAAAACCTCGTTGATCAGCTCGTGGTCTACGCCGATCCGGCCTTAGGAATGACCCTGGTAGCAAACCCATCACACGTTGCCCGTCGGCAAGTTGTCTCCGCCAGCCCCTTCGCCACCTGCAACTCCGGTGGACCCGCCTGTTCCCCCCAAGCTGGTTGAGCCACCAACGTTGGTGACGCTCGTCTGAGCCACGGTTGAGTTGTGGGTAGCGATTCCAATCGACGGCCCGCCAGCGCCTCCACCCCCAGCGCCGGAGTTTCCACCAGCGCCGCCGCTTCCACCGGCGCCGCCGCCACCGCCGTCGCCGTCCATCCACGATTCAGGGAATGGGATCGTCCATCCGAAGAGTCGGTACGTATCGGCGCTGAGACAAACCTCGTATGGGTTCCAATACGTCCTGACACAGCCCTTTAGGCCGCCTGCCCCGCCTTCACCACCTGGTTGCCCAATTCCGCCTGCGCCACCAACCCCACCCTGGCCGCCCTGGTCGCGGATGATGATCACGCGATTCAACGTGACATCGGAACTGGATGCAAAGATGGGGAACGACGCCCCGCCGCCCATCCCTCCACGGCCGAACCCGGGAGCACGCGCGCCTCCGGCGCCGCCACCCCCACCGCCGCCGCCCCAATCATCTATTCCAGCATCGGACCCGCCGCCGCCACCTCCACCGCCACCACCACTTCCGTACAATCCCAACGTTCCGGAACCGCCCGTCGTCAGGGACGACGGTTGCCACCAACCGTTCACGATGGAGCCAGTCTTGTTGTTGGAACCGCTTCCACCCGAACCGTGTGACGTGCAACCGTCACCGCCTTTTCCGCCGGGACCTCCCTTTCCACCAGACCAAATTTGGGTATATGGGGCGCCGCCGCCCCCTCCGTTTATCGTGCATCCTGAAGCTGCGACAGACTGGCCATTAAGGCCGCCGGTCGCATTAAGATTAGAAATTTCGTACCACTTCTCCTTGCACCATGTATCGATCTTTCCTCCCTGTCCGCCCGCTCCGCCGGGGTGAAGACCGTTTTCACTCCCTCCAGCACCGAAACCCATAGGCGTTGAGTCATCGCAGCTACCGCTACCATCCGCTTCCAACGAGTTCACACCTCGTCCGCCCGTCGGCGCAGGAGTTGCTGATGCAGAGGCTCCATCCGCGCCTTTTCTCCCAGTACCAGCTACTCCCCCAAACACCTGCACGTCCTCGACGAGTGGCGCAGTTGCGGAAGATGAGACGATCAGGCCATAAGTAGAGAGGCCCCCTCCAGTGGAGTTCTGCTCGATCGGCACATTTGCGGCACGGAAAGTGATCGTCTTGATCTCTGTCGCAGTTGCGCTATTCGCCCCACTAATCAACGCGGCAAACGCTGCGTCTCGGCTGGGATCCTTCGAACCAATGACCGTGGATGGGGTTGAACCATCCGAGGTTTGAAAAGAATTGTTGTATCCACCCTTGAGGCTCCTGTTCCCTCCAACGATGAACCGGCTGTAAGAGGAGCCTCCGGCAACAGCAATCTGCTTCTTTGTGTCCGACGATGCTTGAACAGCGCGAGCAATCTCTCGACAAGGAGCATCGAACGTGCACGGATTAGTATCATTGCCAAGTTCGCTTACGTACAAAGTGTTGTCCGACCCGTCACGGCCGTTGCAGTCTTGGTCGAGCCCGTCGAGAGGATCGGGGGCGCCCGGGTACCTGGTGGCGTCCGCGTCATCACAATCGGCGTAATTGGGAGGAAACTGAGGATCCGGAGCCGGAGGTTGTGGAGAGAAACCGTCGGCGTCTTCGTCCACCACGGCTACCTTCGTGACTGAGTCTGTCTTGCCCACCTGATCGGTCACCGTGACTCTCGCAAGTTTGGTGCCGTTCGTGGTAATCGTGTGGCTGAGCGTCTGATCCGTGTCGATCGTTCCATCCGCCGCACGCGTGATGGTCTTGGCCGCTTCAATCGCAGCAGGATCAGT
This sequence comes from Candidatus Neomicrothrix sp., assembly GCF_035329545.1. Lineage (NCBI taxonomy): Bacteria > Bacillati > Actinomycetota > Acidimicrobiia > Acidimicrobiales > Microthrixaceae > Candidatus Neomicrothrix > Candidatus Neomicrothrix sp. The sequence goes on along the minus strand of NZ_DAOLGP010000047.1, from coordinate 2,597 downwards.
CGGATCGGCTGCATACTTGGTCTTGTCGATGAACTCAATGACGTACTGGTCGATGGTGTCATCGAAGGCTGGGGAGTTGCTTGCGTCCTGATCAGCGTTGGACGCTGCGGTGGTATCGAAGCCGTCCGTGGAACCCCTGGCGTCGGCCACGACCGTCTGAGTCTTACGGGCAGGCACCGGTGACAGGTCGAGCTTGGCGATCGGGTCGTATTCATCGACGACGATCTTGAGGGTCTTGGTGTCCTCAGAACTGTCCGTACCGGTACCGGTCTTGGCGACGACCGTCACCTCGTAGGTGTCATCGTCGGTGGTGTCAGGATCGAATCGGTGGGTGATTTCGTTACCCATGACGCCACCACCCAGATCCACTGATGCGCCGTTGTCTATTGGGTCCGTACCGTCCCCAAAGTCCCACAGGTAACTGCCGGCGGATTGGGCAGGATTATCTGTGTCGTTGAACTCCGCTGTGAACGTCACCAAAGTTGACGACGCAGGTGACATCGTCCCTGTCGCGGCGACGGGGTTTTTGTCAGCCGTGAGGTCCCCGTCGGTGATGACATTTAGGTTTCGCTTTGCCTCGACGGTCATGTCGTCGTCGACATCATCGTCGGGACCGAAGACCTTCATCTTGACGGTCTCACATTTCGTGGACGTGGGGCTGTCGTCGCAGGTGACGACCGGCGACGCCTTCATTGCCGGGACCACCTCGGTGTATTCGGACACCACCGAAGACGTGTTGTCACACACCCGACGCCACAGAGAATCCGGAGTCGTCCCGGAGGGAAGGTCCTCGGTAGAACGTGCGACTGAATAGACCGTGCGGCTCACCGGCGTCTCACGACTGAGCAGCGACAGTACGACCGTCCCACCGTCACCGGCGCCGATGCCGGCGTCAACGCCGCCGACCGGATTGCAGTCGGTGCCCCCCTTCTCGGCGGTGCGCGCCTGAGCCACGTCACGCGCAAAGTAGGTCTGCAAGAGTCCGAAGCCATTGGACTCCTGGTTGCGAGTGCCGATCGAGACGTCCGATTGGAAAGCCAACGCCGACCAGCCAAGGACCGGGACCAAGACCATGGAGACCAACGCGATGGTGATCAGCATCTCGACCATGGTGATGCCCGCGCTTCCGCGGCGACCGTGACCGTTTGCTCCAATTCTCACGTGTTTCCAGGGACCGCGCCGTGCACTCATGCCTCAGCAACCTTCGCAATGTGTTGGGTCGCGCTTGACGACCACCGCTGTTTCCGTTTGTCCGCTTCGGGACGCCGTAATGGTGAGGAGCTGCGCACCCTGGTCATTACCTGGGCACGTCGCTTGATACTGGGACCCGTCGAAGTAGGAGGCAGTGACCGCAAATGTCACCTCTGGAAAGTCAGGGACGAACGGATCGGGGGTCGTCGTCGGATAGTCCACGACGCCAGCGTCGCACGGCTGATACCCCGTCGAGTCTGCTTGAAGCCTTTCGGCGGCGATGGTAAGCGACCCCGCAAGCTCTCGTTTAGTCGCAACCACTCCTGATGACTTCACCGCTGTCAGCAGTCCGGCCATCACCACCAGAATCACTGTCGAAACCAGCGTCAACATGACCAAGACCTCGATCAGGCCAAACCCGTCGCTCCGCCGACGGCGCGCGGCGATTCCAGGGCTACCGCTCTCGACTGCGTCGACTTTGATCGTGCGGAGCAAGACCATCACACCTGCCCGTAAATGCCGTACATCGCGGAAACCATGGCCAAGGCCACGAACCCCACCACAACGCCGATGAACACGATGATGGCCGGCTCGAACCACTGGGTGAGCTTCTCGACCGAATAGGTCAGCTCCTCCTCGTGAAAGCTGGCGACGTTCTCGAGTTGATCGGGCAGCTCACCGGTCCGCTCTCCAACCCGAACCATCTGGATGACCGTTTTTGGAAAGAGTCCAGTGTCCTGGAGCGGCTGCGCGAAACCTTGACCTGCCAGCATCTTCTCGGATGAAGCGCTGAGCTTGCTCTGAAAGACAATGTTGTTGGTCGCTTCAATTCCAACCGGCAGCGCCTCCGGAAGGGGAACGCCGGAGTTCAACAGCACCGAAAGGACTCGAGCGAACCGCTCGGTAGCACTGTTTTGAACTACGGCTCCAACGACTGGTGCCTTCAGCAGCATCCGGTGAAACACCGGCTTGCCGGCCCGGCTTTTGAAGAAGACCGTCAGGCCGATGATCACCGCAACGGCCACTACTCCGGTGATCAACCCGGCTGTGGAACCGACAAAATCAGACACCGCCATCAACATGCGGGTTGGGAGGGGTAGCTCCGCGTCAAAATCTTCGAAGAAGGTCGCAAAACGAGGGATGGCGAAGACGACGATGATCAAACAGACCCCGATGGCAACCGCCAACAGGATGCACGGGTAGATCAGTGCCTTGCGGACCTGCCGGGTGAGAGCAAGATCACGCTTGATGTAGTCGGTGAGCTGATCGAAGGCCTCGTCCATGCGACCGGTGAGTTCGGACGAGCTCAGGATCGGGCCGTAGTAGTTGGGAAATACGTCGCGGTGAGCGTCTAGGTGGCTGGTGTCTTTCGGGGTGGCCTGAGGGCTGGGCCGGATGGTGGGGCT
>NZ_DAOLGP010000046.1:0-25009 GCF_035329545.1 Candidatus Neomicrothrix sp. | reverse complement strand
AGTTCTGACGGGAACGCCTCTCGCACTACAAGGTGCCCCACGACCTGATCGTCCGGCCCATCCCCCGCAACCCGTCCGGCAAAATCATGAAGCACGTCATCAGAACCGAGATGGCCGACGAAGGCTGATCGGCGACGCTCACCTACCTCCGGTGCCTGGGGATTTGCCGGGTGTGATGCCCGACCCCGTGGGCTAATCTGAGCACATGCGTCTGCACATATCGTTGGACGGCGACCTCGTCACAGAGCTCGACCGACGCGCCGGGACCCGCCAACGAAGCGCCTACATCGAGGCGGCACTTCGTCAAGCGCTCGAGGACGACCGGCGTTGGGAGGATGTGGAATCGGCCCTCGGTTCACTTCCCGATTCGGGGCACGCCTGGGATGACGACCCGGCCACATGGGTGCGCGCACAACGTGAAGCCGACGGCCGGCGCGCCGGATAATGGCGCGACTGCTGCTCGACTCGACCGTGCTCATCGACGCTCTTCGAGGCCGTCCGGCCGCCGATCGAGTCGCCGGATTGCGACGCCTGGGAACTCAACCATGGGTGTGCGCCATCTCGGTCGAGGAGATCTGGCGCGGGCTCCACTCTGAGGAGGAAGCCCACGCTGTGCGGCTGTTCCGCGGCCTTCGGTTGGCACCGCTCGGCGTTCCCGAAGGCCGCCTCGCCGGGACGTGGCGTCGCGACTTTGCCGCAGCGGGGACCACCCTGCACCAAGCCGACTGCCTCATCGCTGCGGCCGCAGTTGGAATCTCGGCTTCCCTCGCCACAGCGAACGTGCAGGACTTCCCCATGAGCGAGCTGCGGGTCGAAGCCTGGTAGAGGAGAACTCGTTCTGCGCAGCAAGCGGCCTGTCTGCGGTCCAGCACGTCGCAACTCCTTCAGCTTTGGCCAAGTGTGCGCGGGCCTCAGCGAGCGGGCTCATGCTTGGGCTGGCGCCGAGGGACGCCAAGCAGGCTCCACTTTCATGGCGGGCACGATGCGATCAGCACAAACTCGCGCAGGAAAGCGAGCCCGACGGGGATGATCTTCCCCTCAGTTTCGTTGTCCCAACTCACTCGTAGGGTGACCTCGTTGCATCCTCCTCAAACGGGAAGTTGCCCGGTCGCAGGCCCCGGAGGCCTTGCCCCACGTCAAGCGACCATGGGAGGTAGGCCGTGTCTATCACCAACGAGGACCGCTACAATCTGCAGGAACGAGCCAACGAGCTGTTGGGAAAGAAGGAGGGCACGACCTTGATGGAACTGCTCCCACCCGTCGGTTGGGCCGATGTTGCAACCAAGAACGACCTCGACGTCCAGACCGCCTTGCTCGATGCCAAGCTCTCGCTGCTCCGCTCCGACCTCGACACCCAGCTCTCCGGGCTTCGGTCGGACCTCGAGCGCAAGACCTCCGGGCTTCGTTCTGACCTCGAGCACAAGACGTCCGGGCTTCGGTCTGATTTTCAAGCGGAACTGGAGTCAGGACTCCGTCGGCTCGAGAGCAGGATGTTCACAGCGTTCCTGACAATGATCGGTGTGCTGGCCACGATGGCGGCGCTCCTGGTCGCCGTCCTTCTGCAGGCCTAGAACGCAACACCGCTTGGTCGCAGCGACAGGCGTCGGCAGCTTGTCTCTGGGGTTATGGGCGCGGAGTACTGACAAGCGCGACCGCCCGGTGGGCGTTGCCATGGGTCAGCCGCTCGACCGGAACCGTTGCGGCCAGATCACACACGGCGTCCAGCGCCGCCTGCCCGGCCCGGGCCAAATTGAGCGTGTTGGCCAGCAACTCGACCACGGCCTCGTGGGGTTCCAACCGCTGCAACGTCGCCTCGGCACCCTCCTCGTAGGTGGGCAGCACCACCCTGTTCACCGGTCCGACGTCACCGTCAAGACGAACGACATCAGCGTTGATTTCGGCCGGGTCGAGATCGCCGCCGTCGCTCTCGGGCAGGTTGAGCACCGCCCGGCTGGACGCATCGATCGCCAGCCGCTTGGGGTAGCCCACCGCCATCCCGGATCCGGGCCGCACGCCGATCGCCTCATCGCCCAGGTAGTCCCAGCCGGCGGCCACAAAAGCGCCGGTCAGCGTCGACTTGCCGTTGCCCGACGGTGCGGGCAGCAGCACCAGCTGTCCATCCGGCGAGCGCACGGCCCCGGCGTGGAACGCAGCGCAACTGTGGGTCCACACTGCGTACTCGTTGACCACCGACGTCAGCTGGCGCAGGCACGCCTCCCGGCTGGGAAAGCGCCACTCGTAATCGGTGACGAGCACCAGCTCGCCCTCGGGGGTCTCGTGGACATCGAAGAACATGGTCGGCTTCTCGGCGTCGGTCCCCGTGCCGAGGAACGTGTCGAGGGCCTCCAGCACCTCGGTCTGCGGGCCCCGCAGCGCAATGTTGTGATCGATCACCGGGTGGACTCTGCCGGTCACCGCTCCCCCGGTCACCGCGCCGTCGGCCGCCTCCTCGGTCGAACCGGCCGGCGGCTTCGGAGCGTCGAATGGCTCGTCCCGGCCGATGAGCCCCAGCTCGGTGAGCATGGCCAGCCCTGCGGACACGTCGGCGGCGACGTTTGCCCGGTCGATGCCGGCATCCTCAGCCCAGGCGGTGACCGCAGCATCGACGTCGCCCTCGCCGTCGCAGGCGGCCAGCAGCGTGCCGGCGGTGGCGTTGAGCTGGTGGGCGGTTTCGGTGATCAGGTCGTAGGCGATCGCCCGCTCGCCCATCGGTGACAACAGCACGCCGGGGGAACGCTCGGGAAAGGGAGGCACCCGTTCGAGGTTAGTTGTCCTCTGGGCGGGCCCCGGAAGGCGGCCGCACACGAGGCACCACAACCGCCGTCATCACCAGGAGCGAAGCGGTGAGGCCCATCGCCGACAGCATCACCGCCACCACCACGCTCTGGCGCATGATCACCCGCGACAACGGCAGCGCGATCAGCACCTGCGCGGCGACGACCACCGCCCAGCCGGCCCTCGACAGCGTGGCGCGACGAAATCCGTCGACGAGCGGCGCGGCCGCCACGACCCCGATGGCGCTGACCGTGGCCAGCGCCGCGCCCCATCCCGCGGAGCCCACCCACACCGGGCCGAGGACGGCCACCCCCAGCGCGACGGTGCCCGCCGGACCAACCGGGCGGCGCGTGACGGCCAACGCCAGCGCCAACGGGGCGAGCACGGCACCCGCCGCCAGGGCAGGCTCGGTATCGGGGACCGAGGCCCACACACCGACCAGGCTGACGACAGCCAGCGGCGCCGCCCACTCCTCCAGCGGATGCGGCCGGGTGGGGTCGTCCGACCAGGCCACCACCAGCGCAGCGGCCACCAGCCACGGCCACCGTCGAGGGTCGTTCCAAGCACCGAGGACGGCTCCGGTCAGCCCGGCCAGCGCCACCAGGCGACGCTGCACGAACGACGGGGCAAACCGGGTTGTGGCGGCAAGCAACAGCCCCGCCCCCACCGCCCACGCCGCCAGCATCAGGTGGTAGCGCTCGACCACCGTCAGCGGCCCAGCCACAGGTTTTCGACGACGCTGAACAACACGACGACGGCGACGAAGCTCACCACGCACACCAGCACGTACAGCCCCGCTGTCCTGAGCCTGCGAAGCCCGCTCGACAGCCACGGCGGCGTCGCCCGCCTCGCTTCCCGACCGCCGGGTGCATCTTCTCCAACCGGCATGGATCGGACCCTACTCGGGCAGCCGCGTACCCTCTCCGGGGTGACGCGCATCTTCTTGTCGGCCCCCGACGTTCGCCAGCCCGAAAAAGACCTGCTGATCGCGGCGGTCGACTCCGGCTGGGCGGCACCCGCCGGGCCCGACCTGGCCGCCTTCGAAACCGAGATCGCTGCGGTCACCGGCGTCGAACACGCAGTGGCACTCTCCAGCGGCACCGCTGCGCTGCACCTGGCGTTGCACGCCCTGGGGGTCGGCACCGGCGACGAGGTGATCGTGTCGACGTTCACGTTCGCCGCCTCGGCCAACGCGGTATCCTACGTGGGCGCCACGCCCGTGTTCGTCGACTCCTCGGCCGACGACTGGAACCTCGACCCCGAACTGCTCGAGCGGGCGCTGGCGGAGCGGGCTGCGGTTGGCCGGCTGCCGGCCGCCGTGATCTCGGTCGACCTGTACGGCCAGCCCGCCGACTACCGACGGATCGAACCGATCTGCGAGCGCTACGGCGTGCCGCTCATCGAGGACGCCGCCGAGGCGCTCGGCTCGTCACTCGCCGGGCGGCCGGGTGGATCGTTCGGCAGGGTGGCCGCGCTGTCGTTCAACGGCAACAAGCTGATCACCACGTCCGGCGGCGGCATGCTGGTCGGCGCCGACGAGGCGCTGATCGAACGGGCGAGGTTTTTGTCCACGCAGGCCAAGGAGCCCGCCCCCCACTACGAGCATCACGAGATCGGTTTCAACTACCGGCTGTCCAACCTGCTGGCCGCGTTCGGCCGAGGTCAGCTGTCCACTTTGGACGAGCGGATCGCCCGGCGACGCTGGTACTTCGACCGCTACGTCGAAGTACTGGGCGACGTCGATGGGGTGACCTTCCAGCCCGAGATCGACGAGGGGTTCTGCAACCGCTGGCTGACCTGCGCGCTGATCGACCCTGCGCTGGCGGGCTTCAGCTCCGCCGACCTGCGCGAGCACCTGGACGGCGATGACATCGAGTCCCGCCCCACCTGGAAGCCGATGCACCAGCAGCGCTCGTTTGCCGGCGTTCCGACCGTGCTCAACGGCACGTCCGACCGGCTGTTCGACCACGGCATCTGCCTGCCCAGCGGCAGCGGCATGACCGACGGCGACTTCGACCGGGTGCTCACCTCGATCGGCGTGTTCCTCAACCGCGCCTGAACTATCTCGGGAAACCAAACTTTTGCGATAATCCGTTGACGGTCGAACGCCTGTTCGGTACCATGGTGTGTAGGTCATCGCAGGACCGGTCAATCTCGTCGGGTGGGGAGACGCACGGGATACGCAGGCCGCGATGATTGAGGTGTTGTCCAAGCGGACGCTTGGGGCGGCGCCGTCCACGTACGAAGAGCGACTCTCGTTGTGGGGTTGCTGGCTCCTTTGGGGGAGGTGAACATCCATGGTCGAAACGACGGTGACCAACGGCGCGGGAGGCACGGCGGCACAAGGCTCCGCACGCACGGCGAAACGTGCCGGAGGAGACGTTGGGGCACGAGACGCTGGGACACGAGACGCCGGGGCACGAGACGCCGGGGCACGAGACGCTGGGACACGAGACGCTGGGACACGAGACGCTGGCTGTCTGTGTGGGGGCCTCACGGTCGACTCGGGCGTGTCGGAGTTGGACGTCGGGGCGTTGAAGGCCGAGATCGCTGCGCTCTCCAGGGTGGACGCGTTGGTGGTTGCCCGCCGTTCGGCGGTGGTTACCGAGTTGGCTCGTCGTGACGGGGATGTGGCCGAGCAGCTGCGCAGATCCGGCAACATGTCGTCTCGCCAGGCTCGTAAGGCGGCGAAGACCGCCCAGGGTTTGGCACACTTGCCAAAGACCCGCGAGGCGTTGGAACGCGGCGAGATCGGTGCCGGGCAGGCCGAGGCGTTGGCGTCTCGGATGGACAAGCCCGAACAGGCCCGCAACGTCCGAAACAACGAGGACTCACTGTTGGAGAAGGCCAAGTCCCAAGACGTCGACGAGTTCGCTCGCACCATGCGCCAGGAAGACATTGCCGGGTCACCCGATCACGGCAACACCCACGCCCAACGCCAGCGGCAGGCCCGGAAGGCGTCGACGTGGATCGACGGCGACACCGGCATGCATCTGCTGTTTGCCGAGTTCGATCCGATCACCGGCGCCCGCATCTCCACCCAACTGGCCACGATGGTCGACCAACTGTGGCGGGCCGAACACCTACCCGGCCCCGCCCGCCCCCCCACGGCCGCGGAGGGCCGCCCGGGGGGGGGGGCCCCACCCCCCCCCCGGCGCCCCCCGCCGCAACAAACGGGCGGTCGCCCAACGACGCGCCGATGCCCTCGAAGCGCTCATCTGCCGCAACACCACCAAGAACGCCGGCACCACGACCGGCACCACCGACGCCCGGAGCAACGGTGACGTCCGGTGCGACGGCACCAGCAACGGCACCAGCAACGGCACCAGCACCGGCAACGGGACCAGCACGCCCGGCGGTGCGACGTCGACGCCCGAGGAACACCCTGCTCCGGCCGACGCGCCCGCCGGTCAGCCGAGCTTCGACTTCGGTCCCACCGGCGACACCGGTCCCACCGGCGACACAGCTGGTCCCACTCCCCAACCCACCAAGCACGATGATCCCGGCCCGGCACCAGTAGTGCCGGCGCCCAACCCGACCCAACTGATGGTCATCGCCAACTACGACGCGCTCCGTCAGGCTCTCGCCGGGGGATCGCTGCCCGACGGCACCCCGCTGTCCGCCGAAGCGGTCGCCAAGCTGGCCTGCGACGCCGAACTCCTCCCCGCCATCTTCGACACGAACGCCCAACCGCTCTGGCTGGGCCGCACACAACGCCTCGCCACCCCCGCCCAACGAGCCGCCGTCACCGCCCGCGACCGCGGCTGCATCGGCTGCGCCACCGCCGCCGAATGGTGCCAAGTCCACCACATCACCTGGTGGTCTCAACACGGCACCACCGATCTCGACAACCTCTGCTTGTTGTGCTCCAAACACCACCACCTCGTCCACGAACACAACCTGAAGATCGTCCCAACCCCAAATGGACCCAAAATCCACACCGGAGGAACTCACCCGCCACCGCAGCGCTCAGCAACCGACCCCAGACCAACGCACATCGCTGCCTAAGGACAGGTCAACCCGCTGACGATCACCGAAGACGACCGCCACCATCTACACCAACAGCTCGCAGGAGCGCTGGATCAACGAGGGGCCACCACGATGATGGAACTGCTCCCACCGGTGGGATGGGCCGACGTCGCCCCAAACGCGACCTCGACCAGCTCGAGGAACGCATGGACCTGCGGATTGACAAGGTCGAGCACAGCATGAACCTCCGCTTCGACAAGGTAACGGAAAGCATAGATCTGCGCTTCGACGCAACCGTCTCGAGTTTCCATGCCGACCTTGCGGAGTCGGGTCGTCGGATGCAGGGCGTGTTCCTCACGGCAATCGTCGCTGCCACCAGCCTTCTCGCCGCGCTCTCGGTGTTCGGGCCCAAGTGACCCGCAGTCTCCGAAGCGATCAAGTTCCTCAGACGTTGACGCAGTATCGGCGACGTTGACCAGCCCCATGCTACGTGACACAATTGTGTCATGGCGACTGAATCGGTGCGATCCGTGCGCAACAACTTCTCCGATGTCATCGGACGGGTGCAGCAGCATCACGAACGGGTGACCATCACCAAAAACGGTGAGCCCGCAGCCGTACTCATCAGCCCCGAGGACCTCGATTCGATGGAGGAAACGCTCACCATCCTGTCGGAGCCCGGTGCCCGGGCCGAGCTGGCGGAAGCCGAGCAGTCGATCCTCGATGGTGATGTCGTCGCTGGCGCCGACGCCATCGCTGCCCTCCGTCAAAGGTGACCGAGGGTAGCTACAACGTCGTGCTTTCGCGTCCCGCGGCACGAGCGCTCGAAGAACGGCTTCCTGAGGCGGTTGCAGTTGCGGCGATCGACTTCATCAACGGTCCGCTGTCCGACAATCCGCAACGAGTTGGAGGCCCGCTGCATGGCGAGCTCGAAGGCTGTCGAAGCGCCAGACGAGGCACCTACCGAATCGTGTACCGCATCGATGAGACGAAACATGCGGTGTTCGTTCTGCGGATCGCCCATCGCCGGGACGTGTACTCGACGTAGAGCCCCCACTCATGCTTTCGGCGTGCGGCCCCACCGGATCAGCGCAACTGCGGCCTGATAACACCGATGAGTGACGCCAGGGCGTCCCGGCGGCGCAGCGATCTGTCCTCCAGATGGGCCTTGGATGGCCAGGCGAGGGCGGTGAGGTAGGCCGCACGATCACGAAGCGACATCTCCCGGGCCACGTCCAGCTTGGCCCGCCCCAGGCTGGAGCCCTCCCGACGGTGCCGCTCGACCATCTCGACCTCGTCGGGGACCAGCCGATAACCGGCCCGCCACTCCGTCCACGCCGGAACCTTCACGCCAAGTCGCTCGGCGACCAGGTCGACCGCCATCGCCAGCACGGCGCCGCCGCGCCACAGCGCCGCCTCGGGGGCGACCACCTCCGGGGCGAGGCCGCCGTTGGCCAGGTAGCCGGCCAGGTCGCGCAGGTTCATCAGCGCCGGCTGGGGCGACCCCAACAGCAGGTGATACGCCGAGTGCAGCAGGCGGTGGGTCGGGCTGAGCGCTCCGAAGCTCACCCCGCCGATCTCGAAATGATCCGGGTGGGCGAAGAGCCGTTCGAGGGGGATGCGATGCCCGAAGACTCCGTCGGCCGGCGTGCGATGCAGGTCGAACTCGACTCCGTCGGGAAGGGTGGGGGTGACCGACTTGGCGAACCGCCGGTCGAAGCCCCTGCGCCGCTCCGCCCACGGCAGCGTGCCTCCCATCGCCGTGAGGACCGCGACCGCCCGGTCGATGTCCCGCGCCGCCACCAGCAGGTCCACGTCGGCGAACGTACGCACCGACGGGTCGAGCGCATCGAGATGGGCGATCGCCGGGCCCTTGATCACCAAGTGCTCGATGCCGCCGGCCGCATCGAAGGCGTCGCGCACCTCCAGCAGCCGGACCTCCAGCTGAATGCACCACAGCAGGGCACCGTGCTGGCGCTCCACCAAGTCGGCCTCGAGCTCCGGCGACAACTCGACATCGCCGGACGCAGCGGCGGCCAGCAGCGGCCCAATCAGCCGGGTCTGTTGCAGCCGACCGGCAAAACCCGCCTGGTCGCTGTCCGGGGGGAGTTCGATGCCCGGCGCCCCGGGCAGGCCCCAGCCGGCGATGGCTCGAAGCGCGGCCTCGGTGGCATCGACCGGCGCGGTCACGTGAGGCCCGCCGGGGCGACGGCCTGCTCGACCGCCTCGATCAGCTGCGCGTCGACCAACGAATCGACTGCGGCCTGCACCTCGGCCACCCGTATCTCGCCCAGCTCGGGCCAGAGCTCACCGATTCGCTCGGTCAGCTCGTCGGCCGAGGCCGCCTCATCGAGCACCAGCCAGACGAAGAGGGCCGACCCCTCGATGCCCACCGTGTCCCGCCCCGACGCACCGACCCACGCCCGGCCGTGCAGGGCACGAAACACCATGCCGTGAACACGCTGGTAGCGAAGAGGGGGGGCTGACACTCAACGGATCATATTCACTTGGGGATCATGTTGAACTCGTCGGGGTTCGGTCCGTTCCGCTGGTCCCGGTCGAGGCCCGTGATCCGGGCCATCTCGTCGTCGGTCAAGTCGACGTCGAAGATGTCGAAGTTCTCCGCCACCCGGCTGGGCGTCACCGACTTGGGGAAGATGATGTCGCCCCGCTGGATGTGCCAGCGCAGCGTCACCTGGGCGGCGGTCTTGTGGTGGGCCTTCCCGATCTCGATCAGCGTGTCGTCGTCGAGCACCTTGCCCTGGGCGATCGGCGACCAGGCCTCGGTGGCGATGCCGCGCTCGGCGTTGGCGGCGCGCACGTCGTCCTGGACGAAGTACGGATGCACCTCGATCTGGTTGACCGACGGCGCCGTGTCGGTCTCGTCCGCCAGCCGCCTCAGGTGAGCGGGCTGGAAGTTGGACACGCCGATCGAGCGGCAGCGGCCGGTCGCCTTGATCTCCTCCATCGCCCGCCACGTCTCGACAAAGTCGCCGACGTCGGGCATCGGCCAATGGATGAGGAACAGATCGAGCGCGTCGACGCCGAGGTCGTTGATCGTGGTTTCGAACGACGCCAGCGCGTCGTCGCGGCCGTGGTGGGAGTTGTTGAGCTTGCTGGTGACGAACACCTCGGAGCTGTCCCCGCCGAAGTGCCGCAGCGCCTCCCCCACCTGGGCCTCGTTGCCGTACATCTGAGCGGTATCGATGTGGCGATACCCGGCGCGCAGCGCCGTCAGCGTGACGTCGACGGTGTCGGCCGGGTCGATCTGGAACACCCCGAAGCCCAGCTGAGGAATCTGCACCCCGTCGTTGAGGGTGATGTTGGGGACCGTGCTCATCAGAGGGGTTTCCTTTGCGGGTCGGGGGCCAGCGTCTGTACCCGACGCAGTGACCTCCCAAACGGTGCCGGCGCAGCGCACGGAGCGAGATCGCCGACCGGGTCACCTCCCACCGTTGGCCGGTTCAGGTCGCCGACCTACCCAGCTTCCAGTAGCCCCGAACCGTTGCCTGGGATCGGGTGAGCCCACGCCCGTCGAACAGGTGGGTGCGGATGCGCTGCATCGCCGCCGCCTCGCCGGCCACCCACACCACCGCCGGCATCGCGCCAAGGCTCTCGATCGCCTCGACCATCGCCGTCCCTGGAGCCGCCCCCTCCGGAAGGTCGAGCCAGCGGAGCGTCGTCGCCGGACCGGCGTGCAGTTCCAATCGGACGGCGGGGTCGCTGACCTCGATCAGCACCGTGACGGGCAGGGTTGGGGGCATCGCCTCGAGGAGCTGATCGATGGCGGGGATAGCGGTCTCGTCCCCGGCGAGCAGGTACGAAGAAACGCCGGTCTGAATCTCGTAGCCCCGGCCGGGCCCCGAGACCGCCACCTCGTCCCCGGGCGTGGCCGATGCCGCCCAGCCGGAGGCCGCGCCCTCGCCGTGGGCGACGACGTCGATGGTCAGCTCGCCCGCCTCGGGATCGTGGCGGCGAGGCGTAAACGTGCGGATCGGGGCCCGCGACCCGTCCGACAGCTCGAACTGGTTGCCCGTCCACGTGGGCAGCTCCAACCGGCCGTCAGCCTGCGGCAACAGCAGACGCACCGACGCCGCCGGCTCGTCGATCGCCAGCCCATCGAGCTCGGGCCCGGCGAGGACGACGCGCGTCATGCGAGGGGTCAGCGGCGCGATCCGATCGACGGCGACCAGCCGGAACTGCGGCGGCTCCCGACGCAGTGGCGCTTTCGGGTCGGATTGGCGGGCACTCACGGCGCAACTCTGTCAGAGACGGCGACCTGGAACGCAGCACCCGGCCGGTATGATCTGCAACAACGGGCCAACGAAGTCTTGGGAAGGAAGGAGGGCACCACCTTGATGGAGCTGCTTCCCCCGGTTGGATGGGCAGACGTCGCTACCAAGCGCGATATCGATGCGCTCGACCTCAATTTCCGCCGGATCGACGACCAGTTCAAGCGCGTTGACGAACGGTTCAAGCACATCGATGAGCAGTTCAAGCGCGTCGACGGACGATTTGACCGGCTTGAGTCACAGATCGATGAGCGAATCGACGCTCGATTCGACGCGTTCAACGCCAGCGTGCAGACCGACCTTCGCAGGATGCAGGCGGTGCTGTTGGGCACGATGACAACGCTCGCCGTCGCGATCACCGGCATCATCTCCATCGCTACCTGAACTCGAGCACCTGAAACACGGCGACGAGGAGGCCCTGACCCCTCACCCGCGGAAGTTGGGCGACCGCTTCTCGCGGTGGGACGCCAACCCCTCTCGCGCGTCGGGACCGCCAAACCCGTAGAACTCGGCGTACAACGATGCATCGAAAGCGGGGCCGGCCGACCGGTAATGGTGGTTGAGCGTGTGCTTGGTGAACGCGATCGCCTCGGCGGACCCGGCGGCGAGGTCGACGGCGATGCTCATCGCCTCGTCTTGCACGGCGTCGTCGTCGACGCACAGCGACACCAGCCCGATGCGTTCGGCCTCCTCGCCGCTGAGCGGACGGTTGGTCAGCAGGTAGTACTTGGCCTTCGCCATGCCGCACAGCAGCGGCCAAGCAACCGCCGCATGGTCGCCGGCCGCCACGCCGAGCCGGGTGTGCCCATCGATGATCTTGGCGGACCGGCCCACCACCGACACGTCGGCGAGCAACGCCGCCACCAGCCCCGCACCAACCGCGGGGCCATGGATGGCCGACACGACCGGCTTGGAGCAGTCGATGATGCCCCACACCAGGTCTCGGGCCTCGGTCAGCACCCGGCTGCGCACCTCCCGGTCCGACATGATCGAGTCGAGCAACTCGAAGCTGCCGCCCGCCGAGAACCCCTTGCCCGCGCCGCGGATCAGCGCCACCCGCGTGTCGGGATCACGGTCGATCACCCGCCACACGTCGGCCAGGCTGCGGTGGGCGTCGGCGTCCACGGCGTTGAGGCCGGGCGCATCCAACGTGAGCCGCAGCACCCCGTCGGAAGGTCGGTCCACGCCGAAGCCGCTGAAGTTGCCGTAACGATCGTCGTCGGTGGTCACAGTCCGAGTCTCGCGCCGGGGCCGGCCTCGCCGTCACAGGCCGGGCGTATCATTCAAGGCGTTGCGGCGACCCTGCGAGGCACCGCCCGGTCGCAGGCTCCGGAGGCCTTGCCCAACGTCCGACGACCATGGGGGCAGACCGATGTCCATCACCAACGAGGATCGCTACAATCTGCAGCAACGATCCAACGAACTGCTGGGCAAGAAGGAGGGCGCAACCTTGATGGAACTGCTCCCACCGGTCGGCTGGGCGGACGTCGCCACCAAGACGGACCTCGAAGCTCAGACAGCCCTGCTTCGGTCTGAGTTTCGGGCCGACCTCGAGTCAAGCCTTCGTCAGCTCGAGAGCAAAATGTTCACCGCATTCCTCACCGTCATCGGCGTGTTGGCCACCATGGCGGGGCTCCTCGTAGCCGTGCTGCTGCGCTCATAGCCCTCGAACCGGGGCGTTGGGGGGGCGCGGGCGGGGCTGTTCGAGGATGCGGGCCAGGCGCAACGGCACCGCGTCCCGGTGGCGCCCGGCGATGATCTGGAGGCCCACCGGCAAGCCGTCGGCGGTCAGGCCAGCCGGCACCGAGATGGCCGGGTTCCAACACAGGTTGGCCGGCATCGTGTAGGGCGTCGCCATGCCCATGGCCACCTCCCGCCCGTCGATCACGGTCGGCGGCGGTCCCTTGTCGGCGAACGCCGGCACCGCCGTCGTCGGGCACAGCACCACGTCCACCTCGTCGAACAGGGCTGCCATGTGGGCCTGGAGTTGCTCGCGCAGCCGAAGGATCTCGGCGTAGCGCGCCATCCCCAGCTTCTCGGTCGCCTCGAGGCCGCGTCGCACGAAGGGCGTCAGCTCGTCGGCCAGCTGGGGCCACATGCCCGGCTCCAGGCTGAGCCACAGGTCGGCGGCCCCGGCCTGGAACCACAGGCGGACCGGATCGCCCAGATCGACCTCGCCGTCATCGAGGATCAACCCGGCGTGCTCGGCCAGCTCCTCGGTCACCGCCTGGCACAGGGCCGCCACCTCGGGATCGGTCACCCCGAACCCCAGGTCGGGCGACCAGCGGGCACGCAACCCGCCGGTGGCCAGCGAGTCGATCAGCTCGGCGTAGCGGAGCTCGGTGGCGGGGAGCGAGAGGCGGTCGCGGTCGTCGGGCCCGGCCACCGCGTCCAGGTGGCGCGCCGACTCGGCGACCGTGGTGGTGAGCAACCCCACCACGGCGGTCTGCGAGCCGCTGGGCCCCTCGAGCGGGATGCGCCCGTGGCTGGGTTTCATCCCGACCAGCCCGCTGAACGAGGCGGGAATGCGGGTGGACCCGCCGCCGTCCGATGCGGTCGACACCGGCACCAACCCGGCCGCCACCGCAGCGGCCGAACCGCCGCTCGACCCACCCGGCGTGCGGCCCTCGCCCCACGGGCTGGTCGTCACCCCGAAGGCCAAGGTGCGGGTGAAGCTGAGCGTCCCGAACTCCGGCGCCGCCGTCTTGCCCACCGGCACCCCACCGGCGGCGCGCAGGCGGGCGACGTGGATCGAGTCCTCGGCCACCGGCCCACGGTCGGCGTACACGACCGAGCCATGCGTGGTGGGCATGCCGGCGCAGTTCTCCAAGTCCTTCACGCCGAACGGCACGCCGGCGAACGGCCCGGGGTCCTCCCCGTTGGCCACCAGATCGTCGACGCGATCGGCGGCCCGCGTGGCCGCATCGGCATCGACGTGAACGAAGGCGTTGAGCGCGCTGTTACCTGCGTCGATGCGGGCCAGGCAGTCCTCGACCACCTCGCGGGCGGACCGCTCGCCCGACCGGACGGTATCGGCGATCTCGATGGCCGTTGGCCGTGTTTCCCCCATGAGCGCTCCCCCGTCGATCGTGCGCCACAGCCTGCCAGACCGCGACGGCCGTTCCCACCGCTCAGAGGTAACGGTCCCCCGGTTGGCGGGTTCGCATCACCTCGGCCGGCGAGCCCCACGCCACCACGCGGTCGGGCAGGCTGCGGGTGAGCACGGCGCCCGCTCCCAACACCGAGTCGTCCCCGATCGTCAGGCCATGACGAACGATCGCCCCCATCGCCACCGCGGCCGCCCGGCCGATGCTCACCGTGCCGCCGGTGAGCGCACCCGGGCCCAGGCTGGACCCGGCGGCCATCGTGGCGTCGTGGTCCAGATTGGCCTGAGCTCCGAGCAGGGCGTGGACGTCGATGGCCGCCTGTGGACCGATCGACGCCCCCGCCAGCACGACCGCACCATCGCCGATCCGGGCCGACGCTGCCACCGACGCCGTCGGGTGAACGACCGCGACAAACGCCAGGCCAGGAACCGTGCGGGCGAGCCGCTCGGCGACGACCAGCCGGGTGTGGTTGTCGCCGACACCGATGACCACGCCGTCGATCCGGCCCTCGCTCCACCAGGGGGCGACCGCATCGGTGCCACCGACGACAGGAACGCCCAGCACGGTGCTGGTCGATGCACCACCCGCCGACCCGGCTGCGCCGTCATCGACGACGGCGACCACCTCGAGGGTCGAACCCGCCTGGGCCGCATCGACGACGCAGGATGCGTGGCCCGAACCCCCGACGATCATCACCCGACGCACCCACCAACCGTAGAACACGTCGTGAGGGTGAGGCCCCACGTCCAAAAATGTCCCACGCCATCCGTACGCTGATCTCCCAGCCCAGCGATGCGGCCCAATCGCCCGCTCACGAGTCCGACCAGGAGGACCGATGAGCATCACCAATGAGGACCGCTACGATCTACAGGCGAAAGCCAACCACGTTGTGGGACGGAAGGAGGGCACCACGCTGATGGAACTGCTCCCTCCAGTGGGCTGGGCCGACGTCGCCACGAAACGTGACCTCGACCAGCTTGAAGCACGCCTGATCGCCCAGTTCGAACGACGCTTCGTCGGCATCGACCATCGATTTGTGGGCATCGACCAGCGATTTGTGGGCATCGACCAACGGTTCGAACGCGTCGACCAACAATTTGAACGCGTCGACGATCGATTCGATCGGGTCGACCAACAATTTGAACGCGTCAACGACCGATTCGATCGGGTCGACCAGACGCTGACGACGGCGCTGGCGGAACAGACAGCGGCCTTCCAGACCGAGCTGCGCAAGATGTACGGCGTACTGTTGAGTGCCATGGTGGCGTTGGCCACGCTGGTCGCGGCGATCGTGGCCCTCAGCAGCTGACAGCACCGTCCGAGCGAACGAGCGGCGTCTGCGTCCACAATGGGGACATGAACCGCAGCGACCTCCTCGACCAATTCGATCTCACCGGCCGCACCGCCATCGTCACCGGCGGCAGCCGGGGCATCGGCCGGGCGATCGCAGGCGGATTTGCCGCGCTCGGCGCCAACGTGGTGATCGCCAGCCGCAAGGGCGACGCCTGCAGCGCCGCCGCCGAGGAGATCAACGCCGCAGGGGGCTCGGCGGTCGGCGTGGCCGCTCACCTGGGCCACCTCGAGGACGGCCCGGTCGTCGTCGAGGCCGCCGTCGAGGCGTTTGGCGGCATCGACATCGTCGTCAACAACGCCGCCAACGCACTGGCCCAACCGCTGGGTGACATCACGCCCGAGGCATGGGAGAAGTCGTTCTCGACCAACCTGCGGGGCCCGGTGTTCCTCGTCCAGGAGGCGCTCCCCCACCTGCGGGCATCCGCCCACCCGGCGATCATCAACATGGTCACCGCCGGCATCTACACCGGAGGCGGCTGGATGTCGATGTACCTGGCCGCCAAGTCGGCGATGGCGTTCTTCACCCGCTCGATGGCGATGGAGCTCGCCGGCGACAACATCCGCGTCAACGCCATCGCCCCGGGCACGGTGGCCACCGACATGGTGCGCAACAACCCCGACGAGGTGCAGCAGGCGATGGTGGACGCCCAGCTGATCAAACGCATGGCCGATCCCGACGAGATGGTGCCGGCGGCGGCGTTTCTGGCCTCGGACGCCTCGTCGTTCATGACCGGCCAGGTGATGGTGCTCGACGGCGGCATGACCAACCACTGACCGCCAGGGCACCCAGATCCCCGATCAGCGACGTCGCCACGCCGAGCCGGGCCGAACCCTCCATCGGGACGGCGGGCTGGGTCACACTGGTGGCCATGAACAGCGAGAGCTCCACGTCGGTCGACGCCAGCCGTCCCGCATTCGGCTACCAGGCGGCGCTCGACACCGTCCGCGACTGGGCCGAGCGGCTGGCGGTCGCCGCCGAATCGGCGCCGCTCGACACCCCGGTGCCCAGCTGTCCCGGGTGGGACCTGGGCAAGCTGGTGCGCCACACCGGCCGGGTGCACCGGTACGTCGCAGCCCTGGTCGCCCAGCGGGCGCCCGAGGTTCCAGCCCGGGACCTCGTCGACTTCGGGTGCCCCGCCGACGACGGCGAGCCGTCGGCGTGGATCGCCTGGTACCGCAGCGGGGCCGAACAGCTCCTGGCCGTGTTCGACGACACCACACCCGACACGCCGATGTGGTCCTGGGGAGACGATCAACACGCCACCTTCTGGGCCCGCCGGATGGCCCACGAGACCGTGATCCACGCGGTCGACGCCCACCTGGCGGTCGGGACGGAAACGGCCATCGACCCCACGGTCGCCGTCGACGGCCTGGACGAACTGCTCGAGATCCGGCGCACCTCCCCGACCTTTACCCAACTCGAGGAGCCGTTCGCCGGCGCCGGCACCGTGCACCTGCACGCCACCGACGACTCGCTGGCCCCGGGCCACGGCGAATGGATGATCACCTTCGGGCCCCACGGGTACGACTCGAGCCACGGCCACGGCAAGGGCGACGTGGCGGTCAAGGCGTCCGCAGCCACGCTGGAACTGCTTACCCTGGGACGCGCAAGCGCCGAGACCGCAGAGCACCACGGCGCTCAGATCTTTGGCGACCGGGACGTCCTCGACCGGTGGCTGGCGGGGATGACGTTCACGTGATCGCCACCCGGAACGCCCCGCGGTGAACACGAGCGGGGACGTCGAACAGCCACCGGGGACCAGGCCCGGCCCGCAACCGGGGCGTTCGAGCATCGAGCCCCTTCCCACCGTCGGATCGCCGGCGCTGGCCCGCCGCCGACGGATGCGACACCGCCTCGTGGCGCTCGGCGCCTGGGTGGTGCTCATCGTCGCCGCCCAGGTGGCGATCCAGCGAAGCGGCAAGGGAACGGTCGAGGCGCTCTCCGACGCGGTCGAGGTGGCCCGCGGCGCCTGGTGGGCGCTGCCCGCCTACCTCGCCGCCTACGCCGCCCGCTCGCTGGTGATGTTCCCCGCCGTGCTGCTCACCGTGGCCGCCGGGGTGCTCTTCGGCGCCTGGCTGGGCATGCCGATCGCCCTGCTGGGTGCGGTGATCTCGGCCGCCATCAGCTACGAGATCGCACGCACGATCGGTCCCACCGAGGCCACCCTCAACCGTCCCACCGTGAGCCCCTGGACCCGCCGGATCCAACACGCCGGGTTCGTCACCGTCCTGTCGATGCGCCTGGTGATGTTGCCCTTCGATCCGGTCAACCTGCTGGCCGGAGGGCTGCGCATCCCCCGCCGTGCGTTTCTGGCGGGAACGGCGCTGGGCCTCATCCCCGGGTTGACGGCGTTCGTGCTCGCCGGGGCGTCGGTCGGCCGTGTCGACGCCGGCCTGGGCGACCTCAGCGTGCCCCTGTTGGTCGCCGCCGTCACGATGTACGCCTTCAGCGTGGCGCTGGCCATCGTGCTCGCACGCCGCCAGGCACCTCCGGCGAAAGGCCGGGCGGCCGAAGCCGGGCGGTAGTCTCCACCCCGATGATGCCCAGTGACGAACGCCGTTCATCGGCGAGCGAACCGATCAGGTTCAACCGGCCCTCGCTGATGGGCCGAGAGCTGGCGCTGGTGGCCGAAGCGATGGACGGTGGATGGACCGCAGCGGCCGGCCCCTTCAGCCGACGGGCCGAGGCCGCCCTGTCCGACGCCCACGACGGGGCAACCGTGTTGTTGACCACGTCGTGCACCGCGGCGCTCGAGCTGGCCGCCGCCACGCTCGACCTGGGCCCCGGCGACGTCGTCGCCGTCCCCAGCTTCACGTTTCCCACCACCGCCTCCGCCTTCGCCCGCAACGGTGCGGCCCTGCGCTTCATCGACGTCGATCCTGACACGCTCGGCATGGACCCAGTCCATCTCGCCGACCAGATCGACGAGCGGGTGAAGGCGGTGGTGCCCGTGCACTACGCCGGGCGGGCCGCCTCGATCGAGGCGGTGTGCGACGCGGCGTCGACCGTGGGCGCAACCGTGATCGAGGACAACGCCCACGGCCTGTTCGGCACCCACAACGGTCGCCCCCTGGGCACCACCGGCGCCATGTCGACGCTGAGCTTCCACGAGACCAAAAACTTCATCTGCGGCGAGGGGGGCGCTCTGGTGATCAACCGGCCCGCCGACGTCGACCGGGCAGAGATCCTGTTGCACAAGGGCACCGATCGGCGCCGCTTCGACCGGGGCCAGGTCGACAAGTACACCTGGCAGCTCACCGGGTCGTCGTTCGGGCTCAGCGACGTGCTGGCCGCCTACCTCACCGGCCAGCTCGAAGCCCGCGACGAGATCCTCGGCCGGCGCTCGGCGCTCTGGCACCGCTACCGAGACGCCCTGTCGACGGTGGCCGACCGCCTGGGCATCACCCTGCCCGTCGTGCCCGAAGGCGACACCTCGGCCTGGCACATGTTCCACCTGCTGATCGACGGGGAGCATCGACGCAACCGGGTGCTCGCCCGCCTCCACGCCGACGGCATCGGCGCCACCTTCCACTACCAGCCGCTGCACTCCAGCCCGGCCGGGCGCCGCCTGGCCGACCGCACGGCCCACTGCCCGGTCACCGACCGCGTCGCCGACCAGCTGCTGCGCCTGCCGTTCCACAACCGGCTGGCCCCCGCCCAGGCCGACCGGGTGCTCGACTCGCTCACCCGGGCGCTGGAGGAGGTGTGACCGACGCTGCGGTGGAGCTGCCACGCCAGGCCGTCGAGTTCACGTACTCGGTGGTGATCCCGGTGTTCAACAGCGAGGAGCTGGTCGGCGGCGTCGTCGAGGGGCTGCTCGACACGTTCGCCGGCGCCGGGCTGCAACTCGAGGTGATCTGCGTCAACGACGGATCGGTCGATCGCAGCTGGGACGTGATCGCCGGGCTGGCCGAGGCCCACCCCAACGTGGTGGCGGTGGACCTGCTGCGCAACTACGGCCAGCACAACGCCAACCTGGCCGGGCTGCGCGAGGCGACCGGCGACTACCTGATCACGATGGACGACGACGGCCAGAACCCGCCCGGCGAGACGCTGCGGCTGATCGCCGCCATCGTCGAACGCGACGACGACGTCGTGTTTGGGCGCTTCGACTCGAAGAAGGCCAGCGGGCTCCGCCGCGTCGGCTCGGCGATGATCGGGCAGGTCAACCGGCGGGTGTTCGGCCAACCCGACGACCTGGTGGTCTCCAACTTCCGCATCATGACCGCCGCCGTCGTCGACCGCATCTCCGTCGCCCAGACCTCGTTCCCCTACATCACCGGCCAGGCCCTGCTCGCCTCGCGACGGCGCTCCAACGTCACCGTGGAGCACCGGGCGCGCTCGGTGGGCGGATCCAACTACACGATCGGACGCATCCTCAGCCTGGTGATGCGCATCCTGTTCAGCTATTCGCCGGCTCCGCTCCGACTGGCGTCCATGGCCGGCCTGTTCACGTCGTTTGTCGCCTTCGCGCTGGGCACCGGGGTGATCCTGCACAAGCTGATCTCGGGCACCAACGTGCCCGGTTGGGCGTCGATGATGGTCGCCATGGCGTTCACCAACGGCATGACCGTGCTGATCGTCTCGATGATCGGCGAGTACACGGTGCGGGTGCTCCAGCAGGTGTCGAGCGCCCCGACCTACGCGATCAGCCGAACGCTCGGGCGAACGTGACGACCCGTCCGTCTCCGCCGCACCGCCCGGGCGCGGTCTAGTGGGCGCCGATGCACCCAGGCCCCTGATCATCCCCGGCGGTCAGCGATGCGGCTCCACCTGGTTGGCCAGCTACCTCGACTCCCACCCCCGGGTGAGCCTGGCCCGGCCCCGCCGTCCCGAACCCAAGGTGTTCCTCGACCCAAACGCCGACGCCGGCACCTGGTGGCGCCGATGCTCCCCGGCCGAACCCGACGGCAATGACCGGACCGGCCTACCGGCGCCGCAGTGGGTGCTCGAGAAGTCGACGTCGTACCTGGAACGACCCGAGACGATCGCCAGGATCGAACGGCACCTGAGCGACGTTCGGGTGGTCGTCGTGCTGCGCGACCCGGTGGAGCGGGCGATCTCCAACTGGCGGTTCTCGGTGGCCAACGGCCTGGAGCACCGCGACGTCGCGGTCGCCCTCGATCCCGAGCGGGCCGTCGACGCCACCGATGACGCCACCG
The DNA here is from genome assembly GCF_035329545.1 of Candidatus Neomicrothrix sp. Taxonomy (NCBI): domain Bacteria; kingdom Bacillati; phylum Actinomycetota; class Acidimicrobiia; order Acidimicrobiales; family Microthrixaceae; genus Candidatus Neomicrothrix; species Candidatus Neomicrothrix sp. The sequence goes on along the minus strand of NZ_DAOLGP010000046.1, from coordinate 4,350 downwards.
ATGACGCCACCGATGACGCCGGCACGGTGCGGCCCCGCAGGTATCTCCAGCGCGGGCGCTTCGCCGAGCTGCTCCAACCATGGATGGTGGCCTTCGGCCACCGCCTGCACGTCGTCGTGCTCGAGGAACTGCTCGCCGACGCCGACGAGGGGACGCGGCTGTGCCGGGCACTGGGCCTGTCGCCCGAGGCGTCCGCCCCGGCCGGGTCGGTCAACGCCTCCCTGGACGACACCCCGGTCCCCCAGTCGGTCAGGGACGCCCTCGGCGAGTACTACCGGCCGCTCCAGGCCCCGCTGGAGGAGCTGCTCGGTCGGAGCCTGCCGTGGGGCCCAACGCCGGCCGGGCCGCCGAGGTGATCGTTCCCAGCAGCAGGACGGCCGTGACCACCAGGTAGCCGGACGCCCCGCGCACGGCCACCTCCGCCGGTATCCCCAGCGCCGCCACCACGCCGACGGCCACCGCACCACCCGCCCAGCCAACCAGCGGCCATCCCCGACCCTGCACGGCGACCAGGACCGCGCCGGCGGTGGCCATCAGCGCCGCTGCGGAGGCGGCGCCGATCAGGCCCCCGAGCGCAGGTGTGGTCTGGGACGAGTCGCCAAACAGCACCGGCAACAGCGGCGGCGCCAGCACGGCCCCGAGCGCTGCGCCCAGCGCGGTCACCGGGAGCGCCGACCACCCCAGGATGCGGTTCACCCGGGCGCCGCGGCCGTCCAAGTCCGCCTCGGCCAACCAGTGGGTGAGCCGAAACAGCATGGCGCCGCCGACGAGCAGCGGGATGCGCCCGATGGCGATCAGGTTGAACAGCCCGACGACGTCGGCCCGATCGGACCGGGCCGACGTGGCCAACACCGGCACCGCCTGGGCGACCTGGACGGCGAGGGCGACAGCGGCCACCCCGGCGGAGAAGGCGACGTCGCCGCCGCTTCCCGGCCTCGACCCGACCGGGCTCGAATCCAGCCCGGCGCGCCCGCCGACGGCGAGGGTGAGCACGGTCGGCAGGTATCCGGCGAGGATGGCCACCGTCAGCGCCACCGCCGGGGCCCCGGCGCCGATCAACACGAGCGCGACGATCAGCCGGGCCGCTCCCTCCAGCGCCAGGTTGGTCCCCACCTGGGAGTATCGGCCCGCCGCCGAGGCGCGGCCGCGCCACCAGCCGAGCAGGGTGGCCGCCGGAACCAGTGCCCCGCACACCAGCGGCGGCACCACCGAGCCCACCGAGAACAGCTGGGTTCGCACCGAGTACCCGATGACGGCGACGACGACCCCGATGGCCGCGGCGGGGGCGAGCAACCGACCCAGACCGGTGCCTCGGCCCGTGCCGACGGCGCGGCGCAGCACCGCGTGGTGGACCGGCACGGTGACCGCTGCCGCAGTGACCGCCCAGACGCTCCACACCGAGGAGACCGGGGCAAACCCGGCGCCGTAGGCCCGGTTGCCGACCAGCAGGAAGCCATAGGCGAGCAGCCCGTTGAGGACCGCACCGGCGCCCAGCGACGCCCCGTCGCCCAGCGGCGAGGCGCTGCGCACCCGGCGGCTCACCCCGGCCCTGCCAGCGCCGGTGGCGTCGCCGTCGGCGTCGCCGCCCACCGCCGTGGGACCAACCGGCCCTGGTAGCTTCGCCGCCCATGGGAGCGTTGGGGTTTCGGCCCGATCAGGGCCGAACCGAGCGCCTGGCCATGATCGCGATGGTGGCGGTGACCGCCCTGATCGTGGCCGCCTTGGTGATCACCAACGCCACGGCCGGTGACGATGTCAGCATCGCTCCGGACACATGGTTCGCCCCGGACGCACAGGACCAGGGTGCCGCACCGGTCGAGGCGATCGAGTCGCCCCAGGCGGTGATCGCCAGGCTCGACCCGCCGGGCGAGCCGGCGCTGGTCGACCGCTTCGACCGGGACCGCATCGACGGGGGTGACCTCGAGTGGACGACGCTCGCCGGCGACTGGACCCTCGGCGACGACGGCGCCGATCGGGTGGCCACCGCCGCGCCCGGGTCGGAGACCGCTGCGGTGGCGGTGATGGTGCCACCGCCGTCGTTGGGGGCTCGTTGGGACCTGTTCGCCCGGGTCGCCAGCCCGGCCGACAACATGGGCATCACCTGGGCGGTGGCCGACGCCGACAACTACTGGGAGGTGCGGCTGGCGACGAGCAACGCCGCCATCGTCGTCAACCGGGTGACCGACGGGCAGCCCCAACAACTGGGGTTGTACGGTCCGGCCGGGGTGAACCCCGGCGACGCACTGCACATCCAACGGGTCGGCGACCAGGTGATCGTCGCGGTCGACGACCACATCCTGGGCTCGTGGGCCCATCCCGAGCTAGCCGATCTCCGCCGGGCCGGAGTCTTCGCCGGCTCGGGCGGTCAGGGCGGTTTCGGAAGCGTCCTCGTCACCGGCGACGGCTGACCGGCCACCACCGGTCCTCGACGCGTCACGGCCGGCCAACAGCTCCTCACAGGCCCACACCCCCACCAGGATGAGCGCCACGCGCAGCTGCACGGCCGCACCCAGACCGTGACGGCTCTGGGCCACGATGTCCCCGTAGAAGCTCACCGCGCCGTGAAGGGGCGCTGTGGCCAGCAGGAACCAACCGATCTGCCAACGACCGTCACGCCATCCGTCGGGACGGCGGGCCAGCGCCACCGTGGCCGCCACGATCGTGATGCCCACCCAACCGACCAGCCAGCAGTGGGGCCGCAGCCACACCAGGCCACCGACGCGTATCCCTGCGGGCAGGACGAGCGGACCGGCGCCCGGCAGGCCGAGCACGGCGAGGGACAGATCCTTCTGGTGGGCCTCGACGATGTCGATGTCGCTGAAGGACTGGGACAACGCCCGACCGGACTGTACGACCAGCTCCGAAGGGTGCGACAACAGCCAGGCCGCATAGGCGCCGGACGCCTCGGTGGCCATCCACGCCCGAAAATCCTTCAGCCGTGGGTCGACCGCCAGACGATCCGACGCCGAATAGGCCATGCCGCCCAGGTCGAGCACCGCCTCGCTGGTCGGCATACCCCGCTCGGCCAGAAACTCACGGGCATCCGGGTCGGGAATGCCCACGTCGAGCACCCACTTGGTGATCGTCTGGCTGCTCTGGTTGGTTCGTGAACCCAACCAGGACGAACCGACGATCACCAGCAGCGCCACCGCGCCCACCGCCAGCGCCTGACGGCGGCGGCTGAAGAGCCACCACAGCGCGGCGACCCCGACGAGCGCCGCCAACACGACGACGTTGGACTTTCTCAGCTCCACCCACATGATCACCAGCGGCACCGACCACCACAGCAGGTTGACGTCGCCGGTGCGACGCCAGCGCAGCGCCAGCGCCACCAGGCCCACCAAGGCGCTGAACGACAGCGATTCCGTCATCACCAACTGGTGCTGCCCCGCCACCTCCGGTGCCAGGCTGATGCCGAGGATCCAGCCAAAGGCCACCAGCTTCAGGCCCGGCCGCTGCGTTGAGGCCGCCGCCTCCCGCGCCAGCCACAGCCAGGCCGCAGCCGCCAACGCCGCCTGGCCGACGTGCAACCACACGCCCTCACCCAGGATGCGGATGGCCAGCGGGTATCCAAACGGGTACGTGCCGGCCCACAGGTCGAGGGACCACGGCGCACTCGCCCCGGTGCGCAGAAAGACCAGCGAATCCGAGAAGTACGGCAGCCGACCGGCCGGAAGGTACGTGGTCGCCCGGGCGACGTTGATCGCCGCCAACAGCACGTAGGCCAGACCGGCCACCCGCACGATGGCCGCCACCTGCGGATCGGTCGGCATGCGCCGAGCGATCCGACCGAGCAGCAGGCGCCAGGCCGGGGTCGGTCGATCCTCGGCGGCGGGTCCCGCGCTCGTCATCGCACCCGACCCAACCGTGCCCGAACATCGCCCAGCCCATCGGCGGGGGTGAGCGTTGACGAGCTCACCGGGCCCATCGCGAGCGCCCCGATCCGCTCGGACCCGACCCACACCGCGAGCACGTCGTCGACCTGCACCAGCGAAACGGCGACCTCACCCTCGGGCGCACGGCTTGGATACCGCTCGATCGTGGCCAGGCGCCCAGCGGCGTCGAACGTCGACAGGGAGTAGTCGCCCGTGGCCGCATTCCATGCCAGGCGACCCTCCGCTTCGGATCCGGTGAGCACGATCATCAGCTGGGAGGGAACCTCGGGCAGCGTCACCGTCGCCGCGTCGCCCGGCTGGGACAGCCCGGCCCCAAACTCGATGCGGAGCGCATCGCCGACCGGGCCCTCAAGGAGAGAGCGAGATGACCATCAGTACCGACTTCTATGCCGATGGTAGCGAGTGGTGGCCCGGTTATTCCCGCCGCGCCAATCCACGCGACCTCCGGTTCACC
>NZ_DAOLGP010000045.1:0-27070 GCF_035329545.1 Candidatus Neomicrothrix sp. | reverse complement strand
CGCGCGGAGCGCGCGATCCCTGTCATACCAACGAATCAGACACCTGAACAGTTACGCGAAATCTGTCGCTATCGCGCGCTCTACGACGCGGAAGCGGCAGACTTCGGTCCGAGCCATGGGTCGACAGCGGCGGTCGGGGTGGGGTGATGGCTGTTCTGGAAGCTTGGGCTGAAAGCATGGAGCCATGAGCAGGCTCAAGCGGTTCACCAAGCTGGCCACCGAGCTCGTGGAGTACATGGCCAAGCCGTCCGAAAAGTCGGCGGCCGGGTCGGGTTGGGTCCAGCGGCGCTCGACGAAGCCGTCCGCCTCCAAGGCCGGCACGGCCGAAGCCCGCAAGTCATCCGGCACGACCAAGGCCGCTCGGCCATCCGGTCGGGCCAACGCCGTCACGCGCAACCCAGCCAAGCCCAATGCCGCCACCACGACCCGTACCAAGGACTCCGAAGCAACAACCGCCGCCACGAGGCCGAAGGACACGTCGGGGCCGCTCGAGGTGAGCTATGCGCCGGAGGCGGACGGCGAGCCCGACCCGGGCGAAGTTGTGTGGACCTACGTCAGCTACGAGGACGACCCCAGCCAGGGCAAGGACCGGCCGGTGGCGGTCATCGGGTGGGACGGGCCGGTGCTGGGCGTGGTGCAGCTGACCAGCAGGGACCACCACCGCAACGACTGCGTGCCGATCGGCACCGGTGACTGGGACCGCGAGCATCGACCCAGCTTTGCCAAGATCGACCGCATCCTCCGTGTAAAGCCAGCCGACGTCCGCCGCGAGGGCGCTGGATTGGCTGAGGATCGTTTCAACAACCTCATCAAGGAACTCCGGGCGATGCACGGCTGGCCGTTGGACACCAATGACGACGCTTGACGGTTCCGCCAGGCGGTGAGCGGTAGCGGGAGCCGCCCCTACCGACCCAGTGCCTCAACGGTGACCTCCATGTGCCCCAGGACCGTGGTCGGCCCGGTCAGTCGGCCCGACGAACAGCGTGCAGGTAATACCGGTCACCGTGCACGCCCAGGTTGCGGATGACGTCAAACCCGGCAGCGTCCAACATGGCGTCGACGCAGGCGACGTTGGGCCCCACCCAGTTGGTGGGGTCACCGGCCAGCTCGCTGTGGGGGTAGAACCACAGACGGGGTCGATGGCCGAGGTCGAAGCCGACGGCATCGCGCTTCAGCCGTCGAGACAGTGTGCCGGGCAGCCACACTCGTACGTCCTGGTGGACGTAGGTCTTCAAGACCAGAAGCCCGCCCGGCCTGATTACCTTGGCCAGGTTGCGGAAGCCGAGCATTGGGTGCTCGAGGTGATAGAGCACGTTGAGGAACCACACCGAATCGAACATGCCGTCAACGTCGGGGTCGAGGTCGTAGATGGAGCGGTCACGAAACTGGGCGGCTGACCCTCGGAGCTCCTTGGCGATGGCGAACCCATTGCTGCCCGCAACCATGAGCGACGATAGGTCGTCGATGCCGATCACCTCGGAGGCTCCTCGGTCCTCGGCGGTGAAGCTGTAAAAGCCGTCCGAACACCCGACGTCGAGCACCCGCTGGCCGTCGAGATGTGCCGGCAGTGCCATCAGCGCCAGCTCGGTGTTGACGTCTTCGCCCCCAGGGGTGACGACGCCAGCGCCGACGTCGATGGGGTGGCGCCAAGTCGGATGGGCAGTGACCTTTGCTCGGATCGTGTCGGCGCTCGGAGCTGCGTGCTGGGGCATCCGGAGAGGATAGGGGAGGCTGCCCCCGGTCAGTGCGAGGAGCGGTTCCGCAGGATTCGAATGATCAGCAGCACCAAGGCGAGGAGGCCCAGCGCCGGCAGAACCCGCTTGGCCAGCGGCGCGCCAGCCGAATCGATCAGGTCGACCGCCTCGGCCTCGGGAGAGTTGATCTTGCGGACCCCTGCCGGAGCCGCAGCGGTTGCGTCGGTCGCTCGAGCGGATGGCGTTCCGCTTGCCGCTGCGGCGCCGGTAGCGCTGTCAGCGTCGAGGGGTTTGCTGGAGTCGACCGCATCGGTGTCGGCGGTCTTGCCGGGCGATGCCTCGCTCGAGGCGTCGTCGTTGGAAGCGGCGACCTTTGAATCGGGCTCTTCGGCGCCGGATGCGGAGGACAACATTTCTCCAGCGTCAGCTGCCGACTCGCCGGGGCCGGTGGTCGCAGCCGATCCCGCCTTGCCTGTCGTGTCCTTCGTGTCAGTGGATTTGGCGGTGGCGGGCGGCTCGGCCTTGCCTGTCGTGTCCTTCGTGTCAGTGGTTTTGTCGGTCGCAGTCGACGCCGCCTTGCCGGTCGTGTCCTTCGCCTCAGCGGTCTTGTCGGTCGCAGCCGGCCCGGCCTCGTCGGCCTCGTCCTGTGGCTGCGCCGCAGCAGTCGAAGCCTTGTCGCCGCCGGCGAACACGTCGGACTCCAGGTTGTCGACGAACTGGCCGATCAGCTTGGTGGACACGTCGGACAACACCCCGCGGGCGAACTGCGCCACCTTGCCGGTCAGGGTCAGGTCGGTCACCAGCTCCACCTTGGTGACGTCGGCGCCGGCCTCGGTGAGCTGGGCCGTGATGGTTGCGTTGGCGTTGCCCTGGCCCCGGGTGTCGCGCCCCTTGGCGTCGATGATCACCATCTTGGCGTCGTCGTCCTTATCGACGATCTTGGCCGTGCCCTTATATTTAGCGGTGATCGGGCCAACCTTCACCTTGACCGTGCCTCGATACTCGTCGCCCTCGACCTCTTCCAGCTGGGCTCCCGGCATGGCCGGCGCAATCAGCTCGAGGTCGGTCAGCTTCGTCCATGCCTCCTCGATCGGGGCCTTCACCTCAAACGTGTTGCTCAGTTCCATCGCCGCAGTTCCTCCATGGTGTCGATGTCATCGGGAACGCCGGTAACGGCCACCCCTTGAACGAGATCGGGTTGCGACCTCATCAGTACCCGTGCCCCTTGGTCCCCAACCGCCGACAGGTCCGCCCAAACGCTTTCGGGAAGCCGAACCGGCGTTCGGAGCACCCCATCGTAGGAGGCCGCAGCGATCGGCGGGCTGGCTTCTGCATGAGCGACGGCGCGCCACGCAGCGGCCGTCGCCCCGGGTTGATCGCCCAGACCGACGACGACCGATCCGGCACCTCGACCACTCGCCCAGCTGATGGCCGCCGCCAACGTCGTCGCCTGGCCGGCCGCCCAGCCGGGATGCTCGACCAGGGTGATGTTGAGGCCCGCCAGCGCGTCGGCGACGGAGACAGCGCCCCAGACGACCGCCACGGGGCCGATCCCGGATTCGACGGCCGCCTCGACCGCATGGACGATGACCGGTCGACCGTCGCTCAGCGGGGCGAGCAGCTTGTGGCCCGGGCCGTCCCAGCGCGAGCCCTCCCCGGCGGCCAGCACGATGCCCACTGTTGCCCGGCCAGCTGGTGAGGCGTCACCAGATGCTGCGCCGTCCTCGGGTGGGCAGCCAGTTGCCGGGTCGCGAGTTGCAGGGTCGCCAGTTCCTGGGTTGCCCCTCGCTGTGTCGGTCGTTGCCGTGTCCGCGTTCGGGTGGCCGGGATTCAGTGAATCGCTCCGCTGCCGTGGCGCAACGGCCCGCCGGAACGGCCGGTCTGCATCTGGATGATCTCGGCACAGATCGACACGGCGGTCTCCTCCGGCGTGCGTGCGCCCAGGTCCAGACCGATGGGGGAGTGCAGCCGGGCAAGCTGGTCGGGGGACATGCCGGCCTCGACCAGCAGCGCCTCACGTTCGGCATTGGTGCGGCGGCTGCCCATCGCCCCGAGGTAGCCGACATTGGTCGCTGCCGCAGCAATGATGGCGGGCACATCAAAGCGGGCATCGTGGGTGAGCACGCACACCGCATCGCGCTGCCCGAGCGGCTCCTCGATGGCGGCGAGCACCCGCTGGGGCCAGTCGACGATGATCTCGTCGGCCTGCGGAAAGCGGGCCTTGGTGGCGAACACGGCGCGGGCGTCGCCGACGGTGACGTGGTAGCCGAGCAGCTTGGCCACCCGCACCAGCGACGCCGTGAAGTCGACCGCCCCGAAGATGTACATCCGGGGCGGTGGGGCGAAGCTCTCGATGAAGATCGACAGGTCCTCTTCCCGGGCCTCGCCGGCGGGCCCGTAGTGGCGCATGCCGGTCGAGCCGGCGGCCAACTCGCCGAGAGCGTCACGGGTGACCACCCGGTCGAGGTCGTCGTTGCCAAGCGTGCCGAGCGCCGGTCCGTCAGGTGTGACGAGCAGCTTGGCCCCAACGCCGTCGCCCTCGATGATCGTCGCCAGCGCCACTGGCAGCCCCGACTCGACGCACTCGGTCAGTCGCTCGAAAAGATTCACCAGTCGAGCGGTTCGATGAACAGGTGGATCGTGCCGCCGCAGGTGAGGCCGACCGCAAACGCATCGTTGTCGGAGTACCCGAAGGTGACGATGCGCCGCTCGCCGGTGTCGATGATGTCGAGCGCTTCGGCGACGACAGCGCTCTCGACACAGCCGCCGGACACGGAGCCGAGCACCCGGCCATCGGCGGCCACCGCCATGGCCGCGCCCGGCTGGCGGGGGCCCGAACCCTCAACGTCGACGACGCGGGCCAGGGCGGCGGGAACGCCGTGATCGCGCCACTGCGCCAAGTCCCCCAGGAGCTCTCGCATCAGTTCAACCTACGCTGCGGGGTATGGAATGGACCGTTCACGGATGGCGATCGATCTACGAGAGCGAGTGGGTGTCGGTGCGCCAGGCGGACGTCGAGCTGCCCGACGGGCAGCGCCTCTGGCATCACGTCGCCCATTACCCCAACAAGGCAGCGGCCGCCCTCGTGGCGGTCCCCGAACGGGGGGTGCTGATGCTGTGGCGGCATCGGTTCATCACCGACAGCTGGGGTTGGGAGCTGCCCGCCGGGCGGATCGACCCCGGGGAGCAACCCATCGAGACCGCGGCCCGTGAAACCGAGGAGGAGGCCGGCTGGCGGCCTGGTCCTCTGAGCCCGCTGACGAGTTACCACCCGTCGAACGGGTCGAGCGACCAGACGTTTTATGTCTTTATGGCCACCGAGGCCGAGCACATCGGGGAACCGACCGACACCAACGAGGCCGACCGGGTGGAGTGGGTGCCGGTCGCCGACCTGCGGGGACTGATCGCGGACGGTCACGTCACCGACGGGTTTTCGTTGACCGCATTGGGTGTGGCGTTCACGTTGGGGCACATCGGCTGAGCCTCCCTACGCCACCCCGGCACCCAGGAGCGCCCGACGGGTGAGCACCTTGACCAGGTGACGTCGGTACTCGGGGGAGCCGTTGAGGTCGTCGGGTGGTTCGGTGTCGGCATCGGCCAGCTGAGCGGCGTCGGCGGCCGTTGCGCCCTGGGCGAGCGCCTCCTCGGTGGCGCCGGCCCGAATGCTGGTCGATCCCATGTTGACCAGGGCCACACCGGGTTGGCCGCCGCTGCCGTTTCCCATGACAGCGGCCACTCCGACCACCGCCCAGTCGATCGCCCGACGGTTGAACTTCTGGTAGTTCCACGACGTGCCGGGACGCTTCGGTACCCGCACCTCGGTGATCATCTCGGTGGGGTCGAGGGTGGTCTCGAGAAAGCCGGTGTAGAAGTCGCCGATGGGGATCCGCCGGCTGGAGCCGTCCGCCCTGGCGGCGACCAGGGTGGCGCCCAGCGCCAGGCATGCGGCGGGTAGGTCCGATGCCGGGTCGGAGTGCGACAGCGAGCCGCCGATCGTGCCCCGATGGCGTACCTGCGGGTCACCGACCAGGTGGGCGACGTGTTTGAGGATCGGGCACTGCTGTGCCAGCACGTCGCTGGACTCCAGCACCCGGTGGCGGGTGAGCGCACCGATCGCCAGCTCGTCACCGTCTTCTCGGATGTAGGACAGGTCGTCGATGCGGCCGATGTCGACGATCACCTCGGGCACCGCCAAGCGCAGCTTCATCATCGGCAGCAGGCTGTGACCGCCCGCCATCAGCTTGGCCTCATCACCGTGTTCGGTGAGCGCTGCGAGGGCGGCCTCGACGCTGTCGGCTTGGACGTAGTCGAACGCTGCGGGAATCATCTGGCGCTCCCCTCCGGTTGGGCGGTGGGTTTCTCGGCGTCGGCGGATTGACCCGTGGATTGGATGGCCGACCACACCCTGTGTGGGCTGGCCGGCATGTCCATGGCGGTGATCCCCAGGTGCGACAGGCCGTCGACGACCGCGTTCATCACCGTCGGGGCGGAGCCGATCGTGCCGGCCTCGCCAACGCCCTTGACGCCCAGCGGGTTGGATGGGCTGGGCGTGACGGTGTGGTCCAGCTCGAAGTTGGGCGTCTCCATCGCCGATGGCACCAGGTAGTCGCCAAGCGTGACCGTGCGCAGCTGGCCGTCGGCGTCGTAGACCGCCTCCTCCCATAGCGCCTGGGCGACGCCTTGAAGGATGCCGCCGTGTAGCTGGCCCTCGACGATCAGCGGGTTGACCTGCGGTCCGCAGTCGTCGACCGCGATGTAGCGCTGCAAACGCACCTCGCCGGTCTCGGTGTCGATCTCGACGATGGCGATGTGGGTGCCGAACGGGAAGGTGAAGTTGGGTGGGTCCCAGCTGACCTGGGCCTCCAGGTTGGGCTCCTCTCCCTCGGGCAGGTCGTGGGCGGCAAAGGCGGCAAAGGCCACCTCCTGCAGCGTCATCGACTTGGTGGGCGTGCCTTTTACCTGCAGGGTGCCCGCCGAGACCTCAAGGTCGTCGGGACTGGCCTCCATCAGGTGTGCGGCGATGCGCTTGGCCTTCTCGATCACCTTTTCGGTGGCCAGGTGCACGGCTGTGCCTCCGACCGACAGCGAGCGGCTGCCGTAGGTGTCGAGGCCCAGCGGGCTGATCGCAGTGTCCGAGTGCAACACCTCGATCAGGTCGGGATCGATGCCCATCTGGTCGGCGACCAGCATGGCCCACGAGGTCTCGTGGCCCTGGCCGTGCGGCGAGGTGCCGGTGACCACCTGCACGCCCCCGGTCGGCAGCATCCGTACGGTGGCGGCTTCCCAGCCGCCGGCCGAATAGTTGAGGGCGGCAAGCGTGCGGCTGGGCGCCAGCCCACACATCTCCATGTAGGTGCAGATACCGATGCCGAGCACCTTGGTGTCGCCGGCGTCCCGCCGACGCTGCTGTTCGGCCCGAAGTTCGTCGATGCCGGCCATTTCCAACGCCCGCGCCATCGTCGGCTCGTAGTTGCCCGAGTCCATGATGATGGCGCCGGTGGGGTTGGTGTAGGGGAACTGCTCGGGCTGGATGTAGTTGCGTCGGCGGATCTCCTCCGGCGTTACCCCCATCTTGCGGGCGAGTGCGTCCATCGCCCGTTCGATGGCGTAGGTGGCCTCGGGCCGGCCTGCGCCGCGGTAGGCGTCGGTGGGCACGGCGTTGGTGAACACCGACTGACACTTGAACGAGTAGTTACCGATGTCGTAGACGCCGTGGTAGATGAACCCGCCCAGCAGCGGAATGCCGGGGGTGAGCAGCTGGAGGTAGGCGCCCATGTCGCCGACCAGGCGTACCTTCATCGCCGACACCTTGCCGCGCTCGTCGGCGGCCAGCTCGATGTACTGCACCTGCCCACGGCCGTGGGTGGTGGCCTGGGCGGCCTCGCTGCGGGTCTCGGTCCAGCGCACGGGCTTGCCATGCTTGATCGCCAGCGTCACGCACAGCACCTCTTCGGCGTAGACGTTCAGCTTGGCGCCAAACCCGCCACCAACCGCAGGGGTGACCACGCGCACCTTGTGTTCGGGCACGCCGCAGGTGATCGCCAGCATCAGCTTGAGGATGTGGGGGATCTGGGTGGAGGAGTACACCACGATGCCGCCGCCGAACGGTTCGGGGACGACGGCGGTGCCCCGCGGTTCCATCGCCGAGGGCAACAGGCGCTGTTGGATGTAGCGCTCGGACACGGTGTGGGTGGCGTTGGCGAATTCGGCCTCGAGCGCGACCGGGTCGGGCGTGACGTCGTAGTCGTAACAGACGTTGCTTCCCAGGTCGGGGTGCACCAGCACCTCGTTGGTGGCGGCCGCCTCGGGGTCGACCACCGCCGGCACTGGGTCGTAGTCGACGATCACCTGCTCGGCGGCGTCGACGGCCGCCTGGCGGGTGGTGGCCAACACGACGGCGACGGCGTCGCCCACGTAGCGGACCGATTCGGCGGCCAGTGGGTAGTGCGGTGGGTTCACCATGTCGTCGGTCACCGGCCAGGCGCACGGCATCGGGTTGGCCCACGTGTCGGCCAGCTCGGCGCCGGTGTGCACGGCGACGACGCCATCGGCTGCCTCGGCCTCGGCGGTGTCGATCGAGGTGATGGTGGCGTTGGCGAACGGCGATCGCACCAGCACGGCCCACAGGGCGCCGGGCAGGTCGAGGTCGTCGGTGAACTTCGATTCGCCGGTGAGCAGCGGCGGGTCCTCGCTGCGCAGCCGACGCTGGCCGAACATGCGCTCCTTGGTGCCGGCGCCGCCGTCCTCGCCCAGGTCGGCCTGGTCGACGGTGTCGGCGGCCTCCTCGACGGTCAGCTGGTCGGTCTCGGTGGCCGAGGTATCCACATCGGTGGGGGTGTCGGTGCTCATCGGCCCGCCCCCGCGTCGGTCCCGGCGAGCGACACCTGCGTGTCGGTCGACCCGGCGGCGGCGAGCACGGCGGCCACGATGTTGTGGTAGCCGGTGCAGCGACAGAGGTTGCCCTCGAGCCCCTCGCGAACCGCCGCCTCGTCGAGTCCGGGTTGCTCCTCGATCAGCGAGGTGGCGGCCATCACCATGCCCGGCGTGCAGTAGCCGCACTGCAGGCCGTGGTTCTCGTGAAAGGCCTGCTGCATCGGGTGCAGCGTGCCATCGGCTGAGGCCATCCCCTCGATCGTCGTCAGTTCGGCGCCGTCGGCCTGAACGGCGAGCATCGTGCAGCTCTTCACCGACTCGCCGTCGACGTGGATCGTGCACGCCCCGCACGAGGACGTATCGCATCCGACGTTGGTGCCGGTCAGCCCCAGCTGATCCCGAAGGAAGTAGACGAGTAGCTGCCGGGGTTCAACATCGTGGCTGGACGACGCCCCGTTGACGGTGACTGAGATCTGCACGGCAACCCCCGGTGGCGTCGCAACCGGTGCACCCGTCGAGACGGGAGCACCCCGTCCGGTCCCGATCGGTGATCGGGTCCCCCCAAACGGACGACGCCCCGCCGACCGTACACGCGAGCGGCTGAGATTTCACCCGATCCGAAATGAAACCTCAGGCGTCGGCCCCCGGTGCTGGCGCTAAAAGCGCCCCATCCGGGTGAGCGCGTCGCTTAGCCCACGGCCCGGTACAGCAGCGCGGCAGCCCACAGCACGAGCGCTGCGATGCCGAGGAAGAAGCCGATGGTCCCGAAGTTCTGCTTCGGGTTCATCGGGTCGTTGCGTACCTTGTTGCCGTAGATGATCGCTGCGATTCCGGCGGGGCCGCAGCACAGCAGCCCGAAGATGCCGGTGGCCAGCGCGATGATCGCATCCTGTTCGGTGGAGGCGGCGAAGCCACCTGTGTTGGGAGGAGGGGCAAACCCTCCGGGGCCTCCGGGCATGCTCATGCGATTGCTTTCGATGGTTGGTGGGTGGACCGGCCGGTTTTGCGGCGGGCGTCAGTCAGTAGGTGCTTACGGAGAATCCACCGGAAACGAGCACGATGACCCAGACGACGATGCCCACGAGGGACAGCGCGACCGAGATCCAACCCATGATGAACCCGGCGGTGCCGAAACCCTGCTGAGGGTTGCTGGGATCGTGACGCACCCGGTTGCCGTAGATGATCGCCGGGATGGAGGCGACGAAGCCACAGCACACCAGGCTGAGGATGCCGGCGACCAGGGCGATGGTCGCGTCGTTGTTCGAGGTGGTGGACACCATGCCCTGTGGGGGAGGTTGGAACCCGCCGCCGGGAGGTGGGGGCTGGTAGCCGCCTGACATGCTCATGAAGGTCCCTCTCGCTGGGTGTGTCCCGAAGGGTGACACGGTGGAGATGTGCGCACAGGAACCTAGTAGACGCCGAACCGGCGTTGTCCCAACAGCTCGGCCAGGTTCTCCAACGAGCCAAACGAGTGTCCGTCGACGAATTCGTCGACGTGGGGCAGGGCTGTTGCCATACCCCGGGCGAGCGGTGCGTACCCGGGTGAGGCGCGCAGCGGGTTGACCCAGATGACGCGCCGTGCCAGCAGGGCGAGCCGGGCCATGGTGTCATCGAGCAGCGCCGCATCGCCCCGGTCCCACCCGTCGGAGAGGACCACCATCTCGGCGCCCCGGGCGATGCCGGGGGCGCCCCAGTCGGAGACGAACTGGGCCAGGGTGTCGCCCAGGCGGGTGCCGCCAGAGAAGTCCCGTGTGGCGTCGGTGGCCAATCCGAGCGCAGCGTCCGGGTTGGGTTCGGACAGCTCCCGGGTGAGTCGGGTCAGCCGGGTGCCGACGGCGAAGGCCTCCACCTTCACCCCGGTGCGCCCGCTGCCGGAGACCGCCGCATGGGCGAAGCGCAGCAGGCCTCGCGAATAGGGCTCCATCGACCCCGAGACGTCGATGAGCAACACCACCTTGCGCGGGCGTTGGCGGGGCCGGGAGCGGTGCCAGGCGAGCACATCGCCGTCGCTGGCCACCGTCGCTCGAAGGGTGCGCCGTAGGTCGATTCTGTCGCCGGAGCGTTGTGCCGGTCGACGCCGACGCGTGCGCCGCTCGACGGGTCGCAGCGCGATCAGGGAGATCAGCCGGTGCAGTTCGTCCAGCTCGGCCGGGCTGCATTGGGCCAGGTCGACGTGGCGCAACCGCTCGGCGGCGGAGAAGCGCAGTGCCTCGGAGGGATCGTCACCCGCCTCATCGTCGGCCGTCCCATTTCCCTCGTCCTGGTCGAACGCCAGCTCGACTTCGGGGGTTGCGTCGTCCCCGGCGGGTGGTGCCCCTGGGGTTCCGTCCCACCACTGAGCGAAGGCCTGGTCGAAGGCGGGCCTGTCGTCAGGGCTTCGCAGGAGGGTGGCGAGTCCGGCATCGTGGACGGTCGCTCGCCCGAGCGCGCCCACCTCGCCCAGCGCAGCGACGAACGTGATCAGCGCGTCGACCGGCACCGCAACCTCCCGGTCGCGCAGCAGGGTGGCCAACTCGCTCGCCCAAGCCTCGAAACTGGTGGGCTGCGCCGGCATGCCGGGCTCAGTCGTCTCGTGGTGAGGTGAGCAGGGCATCGGGGGGCAGCCCCTGCACCCGTTGGTGGTCCTCGTGATACTTCAGCACTGCCCCCAACGTTGCTCCGACCGTGGAGGTGTCGAGGCGTGTCGCGCCGAGGGCGACGAGGGCGGTGGCCCAGTCGATCGCCTCGGCGACGCCGGGCGGCTTGGTCAGGCGCAGGCTGCGCAGTGCGGCGGTGCCCTCGGCCACCTGACGGGCCAGGTGCTCGCCCACCCCCGGGACCCGGACCAGAAGGATTGCCACCTCACGCTCGACGTCGGGGTGGTCCAACCAGTGGTAGAGGCACCGCCGCTTGAGGGCGTCGTGGACGTCGCGTGTGCGGTTGGAGGTCACGATGACGATCGGGGGAACCTCGGCGCGGATCGTGCCCAGCTCGGGAATGGTCACCGCCCACTCGGACAGCACCTCCAACAGAAAGGCCTCGAACTCGTCGTCGGCCCTGTCGATCTCGTCGATCAGCAACACCGGCGGCACCGGGGCCGGTGTCAACGCGGCCAGCAGCGGGCGCCGGATGAGGTAGCGCTCGTCGTACAAGCCGGCCTCGAGAGCGGCCGCATCGCGGTGGTCGCCGGCGATTGCGCCGGCCGCTTCAGCCGCCCGCAACGCCAGCAGCTGGCGGGGGTGATCCCACTCGGCCAGCGCCTGGCTGGCGTCGATGCCCTCGTAACACTGCAGCCGGATCAGCTCCCCACCCCGGATCGCGATCAGCGCCTTGGCCACCTCGGTCTTGCCGGTACCGGGCTCGCCCTCGAGAAAGAGGGGCCGCTGCATCCGCAGGGCCAACAGAATGGCGGTGGCCAGCGTGTCGTCGGCCAGGTATCCGACATCCGCCAGCGCTTCGCGAACCTCGGCGGGATCGGCCGGCGACCACATGCTTGCAGCATGGCGTTCGGTCATGGGGCCTCCGTCGACTGGTCGGGCTCGCTGGCGGAGCCTCAGCCTACGAGCAGACCTCGGGCTCGTCAGTGAACGTGTCGCTTTGGCCTCGATGCGACAAACTGCGCTGGTGAGCCTCGCCAGCAAAGTGAAGTCATCAGTTGCCAAGCTAACGACCAGCAGGCGATTTCAGCCGATACTGCAGCGGACGATGCCGCCGGCCGACCGGTTCGTCAACAAGGTCACCAAAGGGCGGATTCGTCTGACCGATGCGGTGCTGCCCACCGTGGTGCTGCACCACACCGGACGAAAGAGCGGTGAGGCCCGGGCAACGCCGTTGGCGTACAGGTACGACGACGGGCGCTACCTCGTCATCGGCAGCAACTGGGGTGGTGTGAGCCATCCCGCTTGGGCGTTGAACGTCTCCGACGATCCCAACGTCGAGGTGGAGGTGAAGGGCCGCCGCTTCCCGGCGGTTGCGCATCGCTTGGAGGGCGAGGAGCGGGCGGACGCCTGGGGCAAGATGAGCGAGCTGTGGCCGTCCTTCGACACTTACAAGGACACAGCCCAGGATCGCGACATCAGGGTGTTTGCCCTCGTGCCCAAGTAGACCTCGTGCCCAAGTAGAAGGACGCTGTCGGCTCTGCGTCCGAAACCGATGACGATGCTGCCACCGGCCCGAATGGCCGATGGCGAGCGAGGTCGTCCGGGGCTCAGGAGCCCGAGGAACCGCCGGCGGGCTCGTAGCTCCACAGCTCGGCGCTCATCGCCACCGGGGCCGGGGTGTCGCCCTCGCCGGTCGGGCCGCCACCCGGGTGACCCCCCGTATGCCCGCCGGGAGCGCCGCCGGGGTGACCGCCGCCCTCCGGCTTGGCGCCCCCGCCGTCGGGCTTGGCGCCGCCCTGATGGCCGCTGCCGAATGCCGGGCTGTTCACCCAGGCCTCGAAGCTGGCTTCGTCGGCCCAGCGGGTGATGACCAGCCAGGTGGTGCGGTCGTCGGTGGGCTTCAGCAGCTCGAAGCCCTCGAAGCCGGCCTGTCCGTCGACGGCACCGGCGCGCGCGGCGAATCGCTGGGCCAGTGTGTCGCCGGAATCGGCGGGGACGGTGATGGCGTTGATCTTGATAACGGTCATGGGCCGAGTCTGGCAGTGCCGCTTCCTGCGCCCAACTCACACGTCGACGGTGTCACCTTTGGTGACGCGGGCGGTGATGCCCTCACCGGGATCGGGCAGGGGCTTCTGCCACGGCAGCTTGAGTGCCTTGCGGTCCTCGTCGACCAGGCCGCCGCGGTTGGTCCGCGGCTCCCCTGCATGGTCGGCTACTCGAGGCACGCAGATCAGCATGTCGATCGTGCCGCTGCGTCGCTCCTCGAGCACGACGTTGAGCACCGATGCGTACAGCACCACCTTCCCGAAGATCAGTAGCCAGGCGAAGATGCCGAACACGACGCCGATCGAGCCGTAGATGCCTTGGCTCTTGGCGATCACGCCGGGCAGCCAGTAGATGGCCAGCAGCTTCAGCACCTCGACACCTACTGCGGCGACGATCGCCCCCGGCAGTACCTGACGCACGGTCAGCTTGTATCGGCACAACAACCAGTACATCCACACGAACAACAGCACCGACACGGCGAACGGAACCACCTCGCCGACGATGGCGAGCCAACTGGGCAGCAGGCCGATCGCCCACGAGGCCACGCCGGTCCCGATGAACAACACGACGGCACCCAGCAGGAACAGCAAGCCGATCGCCTTATCCATGATGCCGCGCCCGGCCACCTGCCACGGCACGTTGGCGGCCACCTGCAGGGCGGTGGCCACCCCAAGCCCCGCCCAGACGCCGGTGATCAGGCCGACGATCCCCACTGCGCCGCGGTTCTCTTGGGCCGAGTTCACCGCGTTGGTGAAGATCTTCTGGGCCTCGCCGGTGAGGTTGAGGCTGTCGATCGTGTCCTTGACGAAGTTGGGATCACCGGCCGACACAAAGCCCAGCACCGACACCGCCACCAGGATGAGCGGGAAGATCGAGAGGAACAGCGACAGCGTCAGTGCGCTTGCGGCGTTCTGACCGCGGATGTCGCGAAAGCGCTCCTGCACGGCCAGCAGCAACCCGAGTACCCCGGGTTGTTGTCGGCTGGTCGGGTGGACGTCGGCGGCGGGCATGGGGACATGCTCGCCGACCGGGAGCGTCGGGCGCATGTTCGGTGTCGAAGGGCCCAGTTACCGGGTGAGCTCGTGCGTCGGCTTCCCGGCGAGCGGATGGCTCAGCCGAGGCGGCGCACCACCGTGGCGTACAACCGGTCGAAGCGGTCGACCAGGTCGCGGCCTCGCGCGCCGACATCATCGAGAGGTCGACGGCTTGACATCGCTTCGTTCATGATCACGCGCTGGGGCAGCTCGGGGGTGAGCATCGCCCGCTTGCCGGCGTCCTCGGTGATCGCTTCGCGCTGGCGGGCGGCCTCGGCCGACCGCGCTGGCACCCGGTTCAACAGCACCCCGATCAGCTCCAGGTCCGGGTTGGCGGCTTCGTTGACGGCGGTGATCGTCGTGCGCAGCTGGTTGAGGCCGCGTCGGCTGAGCGCTGAGGGTTCGGCGATGGCCAGCGCGCCGTGCACCGCGGCCAGAGCGGCGTTGGTGATGGCGCCCAAGGACGGTGCACAGTCGACGACGGTGAAGTCGTACTCGGTGGCCAGCTCGGCGATGATCGGTGCGAGGGACTTCACCCGACCGAGCGGGTCGCCGCCGTCCTCGCGCACCAGTGCGGCGCTGGCGGCGACGACGTCGACGCCTTCGCCCCAGCCCGAGGTGACCAATGCGTTGCGGGCGGTGGCGACCGACGGGTGTTCGAGGACATCGGCCGACGTCCAGTAGTCGTCGTCGGCGTCGACCCCCAGGCACCAGGTGGCCGAACCCTGTGGGTCGAGGTCGATGACCAACGCTTTTTTGCCGGCGCGGCGGGCGGCCATTGCCAGGCCGAGCACCACCGAGGTCTTACCCACGCCGCCCTTCTGGTTCACGACCGCCAACGAGTTGACGGGGCGTCCGGAGGGGGTTGTCTGCTCGCGTTTGGAAGCCACGAGGCGATGTTAGATCGGGTTTGCGGGGCGTCTCGACTCGGCACGGGTGCCTCCCGGTGCCATGGTGGAGCGATGGCCGACGACGCATCTTCGACGCCCGACGACCGACCCCTGGCCCCCGGCGGGAGCGACGCTGTTGGTGCGGGTGGTGAGGGGAGACCGGTCGTCGGCACCGCTGCCGGCACTGCCTACCTGGTTCATCCCGACGCCGGCCCCGGCCCCGGCGTCCTGGTCCTGTCGTCATGGCGGGGCCTGAACGCCTCGACCAAGGCGACGGCGGACGCCCTCGCCGACGCCGGGTTCACCGCCTTGGCCCCCGATCTGTTCGGGGCCGTGCCCGCTGACGACGCGGCGGGTCAACTGCTGCTGGCCGAACAGGACCCCAACGCCGCGGCCGCCATCGTGTTGTCCAGTGTGGTGGCGCTGAGGGCTCACAGCTCCAACCCGGACGCGCCGGTTGGCGTCGTTGGCTTCTCCTCCGGCGGGTCATGGGGATTGTGGGTGGCCACCCGCAACCCGGACTCGGTGGGGGCGGTGGTCACCTATTACGGCGAGCAGAAGATCGACTTTTCATCGCTGGCGGCGCCGGTGCTGGGGCACTTCGCCGAGTTCGACGACCTGTGCACCGTCGATGATCGGGTGGAGATGCAGGCCCACCTGCTGTTGTTGGAGAAGGCGGTCGACGTGCACGAGTACCCCGGCACCTGGCACTTCTTCGCTGAAGACGATGAGCCCTCGGAGGTTGCCGCTGAGGCAGCCGAGTTGGCCTGGGAGCGCACGGTGGAGTTTCTGCGGGCCCACGTCGGCGCAACAGCCGACGAGGTGGAGTAGCGGAGTCGCATCGGATGGGGCGGTGAAAAGGGGCGGAGTGAGGGCCGAGCGGGCCGTGGCCTACCAGAGTTGGTCGGCGTAGGTGTCGGTTCCGGTGATCGCCGGCGTGAACGGTGCGGCCAGGACCACGCGGCCGATGCCCGCAGATTCGAGGGCGTCGCTGAAGTTGATCAGGTGGCTCCAGGCGGCGTCGGCCGGCCGGTCGAGGAAGCACGTCAGCAGGCTGCGCTCCTGTCCGCCGGGCCCCGAACCCAGGTCCATCGGACCCTCCCGGTCGGGGATGATCGGCCGCCAGCTCAGCACCTGATCCACCGGCGAACCCTCGCCGAGCAGGGCGGAACGGCCGTCGCCGGCCAGCCAGGCGTCAAGGTCCTTGGTGCTCACTCCCTTCGCGCGGTCGAGGTGAATCGACGCCAGCCCGGCGTAGGGATGGTCGAGCGCCAGGTGGGCGGGGATCGGGTCGGCATCGCGGTGGTGTGCCCGCCGCATCGTGTAGAGGACGGTGTGCGCGTGGCGGCGCTCATCGAACCCGCGGTCGGCGGCGTACAGCTTGTGCACCTCCTCGGAGGCCCAGGCGAAGTGCTCGGCGACCGAGGCCGCATCGATGAAGTAGGTGGCCAGGTAGCTGCCGGCGTCGAGCGGCTCGGCCACCGGCGAGGGGCCGGCGGGCGTTACGGGGAAGCGCAAGTCCTTCAGGATGCGGGTGGCCACCCAGCGCTTCCCGGCCAGCGTCCCGGGTCCAACCATGACCCCGCCGTAGAAGTGGTCCCGCTCGTACCAACGGTTGTAGGCCGCCTCGTAACCGGGGTGGGGATCGACCAGCGTGAACAGCATCGCCCCGACCCTGACCGGGCCGGCGTCCGGGTCGTGTGCGGCCGCCTCGGTCCCTCTGCTGGTGCCATCGATGGTGGTGTCGGCCACGTCGTCCCCCCGGATCAGTTGGTGCTGGGAAGCGGTGTACGTCGCTGGGCTGCGGCGTTGGTCGCTGGGTTACGGTACCTGACGCCCCATCAGAAACGCAGTGCGTCACAACGCAGTGCCGGGGCGACCGGCGGAATGGTCCGCCCAGCGGCTCGGCCACGAGCCGCTCGTCAACAACACACAACTCGGGGAGGGCCGATGGGCCGCTTTGATCACAAAACCGCTCTGGTCACCGGTGCCGCATCGGGGATGGGTCGAGCGGCTGCGCTGGCCTTCGCTCGCGAGGGTGCCAACGTGTGCGCCGTCGATCTCGATGCCGACGGCCTGGCGTCGCTGGTCGCCGAGGCCGAGGGGCTCCCCGGCGAGTTGATGACCCACCAGACCACGATCGGCTCACGCGAGGCCGGCCACGGTGCGGTCGACGCCGCGGTCGAGCGCTTTGGCGGGCTCGATGTTTTGGCCAACGTGGCGGGCGTGCTGCGCTCGGATCGGGTGGCCGACGTGACCGAGGACGACTGGAACCTGATGTTCTCGGTCAACGTGTCCGGCATGTTCTGGCTGTGTCAGGCCGCGCTGGGGGCGTTCGGTGAGTCGGGCGGCGCCATCGTCAACGTTGCGTCCAACGCCGGCCTGATGGGTCAGGCGTATTTCTCCGGCTACTGCGCATCGAAGGGCGCTGTCGTCAACCTCACCCGGGCCCTGGCCATGGAGTTTGCCAAGGACAACGGCATCCGCATCAACTGCCTGGCGCCCGGCCAGACCTCCACACCGATGACCGGCACGATCCGCATTCCCGAGGACGCCGACATCGACCTGATGCGGCCCTACATGGGTTATCGGAAGGCTGCCCGACCCGAGGAGCAGGCAGCGGCCATTTTGTTCCTTGCGTCCGAGGATGCCTCGGCGTTCCACGGGGCGATCGTGTCCTCCGACGGAGCGCTCACCACCGGGTAACCCGCAGCGGTCACGCTTGCTGCTCTCGGAGAGCGGTGCTGTTGTGGCAGCCCTGCCACCTTGGTCGTATCGTGTGTCGATGCGATCGCTGACGGTCCAAGAGGCCCACGACAAACGTTGGTGGACCCTCGCCGTGCTGTGCTCGTCGCTGACGATCATCAGCATCGACAACACGATCCTCAACGTGGCGCTGCCCCACATCGTCGACAACCTGGGGGCGAGCGGCTCCGACCTCCAGTGGATCGTCGACTCCTACGTCGTCGTCTTCGCCGGCCTGCTGCTCACCAGCGGCTCGCTCGGCGATAAGTTCGGCCGCAAGCGCATGCTGACGTTCGGGTTGGCGTTGTTTGCGGCGACCAGCGCGTTCGCCGCCTTCAGCGGAACGCCGCTCGCCTTGATCGGCGCCCGAGGTTTGATGGGCATCGCCGGTGCGGCGATCTTCCCCTCCACCCTGTCGATCCTCACCAACACCTTCGAGGGCCCGGAGCGGGGTCGGGCGATCGGCATCTGGGCGGCGGTGTCCGGCCTGGGCATCGCCATCGGGCCGTTGCTCGGCGGGTTCCTGCTCGAGCACTTCTGGTGGGGGTCGGTCTTCCTGGTCAACGTGCCCATCGCCATCGCCGCCATCGTGGCCGGCCACTTCCTCGTGCCCGAGACCGTCGGCGAGCGCGACCGGCCGCTCGACCCGATGGGGTCGCTGCTGTCGATCGCCGGGCTCACCGGCGTGCTCTTCGCCATCATCGAGGCCCCGGTGAAGGGATGGGTGTCGCCGTCGGTCGTCGTCCCCGGCACCATCGGGCTGGCCATCCTGGCGGCGTTCGTCGTCTGGGAGCTGCGCAGCCCGCACCCGATGCTCGACGTCAGCTTCTTCTCCAACCCCCGCTTCTCGGCGGCGTCGGCCACGATCACGCTGGTGTTCTTCGCCCTGTTCGGATCGACGTTCCTGCTCACCCAGTACTTCCAGTTCGTCCTCGACTATTCACCGCTGAAGGCGGGTGTGCTCACCGCCCCGGTGGCACTCGGCATCATGACGGCCGGGCCGCTCGCCCCACGGCTGGTCGAACGCATCGGCACCAAGCTGGTGGTGATGGCCGGGTTGGGGGTCGTCGGGGTGGCGCTGCTCTGTTACGGCTCGGAGTTCCTGATGGAGTCGGTGCCGTTGGGCATGGGTGTCCGCCTGGTGTTCGGCTGGGGCATGGGCCTGGTGATGCCGCCCGCCACCGAGTCGATCATGGGGTCGCTGCCTAAGGCCCGAGCCGGCGTGGGATCGGCGGTCAACGACACGACCAGACAAACCGGTGGTGCGCTCGGCGTTGCCGTGATCGGGTCGATCTTCGCTGCGCAGTACCGCTCGAAGGTGGTGATCCCGGCGGGGCTGCCCGAGCAGGTACGCACCGGCATGGAGGAGTCGGTCGGCCGCGGGCTGCGCATCGCCCGGCGGATGAAGCTGCCCGCAGCCGACCTGGCGGCGGTGCACGACGCCGCCAGCGTGGCGTTCGTGTCGGGTATGCAGCTGGCGGTGGTGATCGCTGCGGTGATCGTCGCCCTCGCGGGCGTGGTGGCCTGGCGCTACCTGCCGGCGCGTGAGTCGGCCCCCGAGCCCATGGGCGGCCCCGGGCACGACCACGACCACGACGCAAGCCTGGACGGGCTGATCGAGGCCGAGGGCGTCACGCTCGCCGCCGGCGACTGAACCAGACCGGCACTTGGCAGCCGTTGTCAGCATGAAAAGTGCCCAAGATGGGTGCTTTGCTCGCCCACAACCGAGGTTCGTCCAGCGACATGGAGCCTTCGGTCGCTATCGGCGAGCGATTCGGTCGGAGAAGTTGTCCAACGCTCGCAGCACGTCCGGGGCCTGCCAACGCCGATTGCGCGCACCAGATCCAATCTGAGTCAGCACCTCGTTCTCGACCAGGACGCCGATGGCGTCCCCCGCCCGACGGTCGCTGATGCCCAACGACTCGGCGAGGTACGCCACGTCGATGACTGGCTGAGCGGTCACCACGTCGATCGCCCGGTGGGCGGCGGCGTCCGAGCGCACGTTGAGCGATTTCTGCCACCGGCGGCGAACCTCGTCGAGTTCGGTGGCCAGGCGACGACCATTGCGGACCGCTGCGAACGCAGCATCGGCAAAGCACTCGACGATTGCCGCCGGATCGCCGGCTCGGTAGGCGGTCAGGGCAGCAAAATACCGATCGATGTCGAGTAGCAGCCCGGCCGAGACGGGCACGGTCACGTCGCGGGTCAGCCCCTTGGCTTTGAGCATGCTGTGGACGATGGCGCGTCCGGTGCGTCCGTTGCCGTCGGGAAACGGATGGATGGTCTCGAACTGTGCGTGGGCGATGGCGGCCTGCTCGAGTACCGGCACGTCGTCCCGCGCCAGGTAGGCGACGAGGTCGTCCATCGCCGTAAGAACCCGGTCGTGATGCGGCGGGACGAACTCGGCGGTATGTGGGCCGTGGCTCCTTCCGCCGATCCAGACCTGCTGGGTGCGCCAGTGCCCGACGATGTCCGGCCGAGACTTCTGCATCAGGTGTCGATGCATCTCGATGATGGACGCGCCGTCCAATCTGTCGGCCAGGGCGATGGCGGCCTCCATCAGCCGGCTGTTGGCCACGATTTCGGACGCGTTGTGCCGAGAGGTGTCCCCCAGTTCCGCCGAAGCTATGGCCCGCGCCGATGCCGTGAGGTGCTCGATTTGGCTGGAAGACGCCGATTCAGACCGCAGGAGTATGCCTGGAAGCGGTGATATCCCTGCGGACATGTCGGCATCGAACCGAGCGATCTCGGCCGTAGCTTCGTCGGCAGCGGCTCGGATCTCCGAGCCCAGGTGTGCCCGAGCGGTTTCGATTGGCGGAACGATGGCGGCTTCGTAGAGCCCCGAGAACTTGGATTGGTGTCGACGGGGGACGTCATCGAGGTCACCAGCCCACGGAGTCGGCTCGTAGGAGACGCGCGGCCATGGCACTGAGTTGCCTCCATGGGTCGGCATTCACCCACCTTACCGACACTTAGAGGTCTAAGTGTCGGTAAGGCTGGATCTTGTCGTCGCTTTCAACCCATCGTGTCGGTAAGGCATGCGTGGGCGTGCAGCACGTCGGCGATGCACCCGGTCAGCCGCTCGGCGAAGGCGACGTCGAGAAACTCGTTGGGTCCGTGGGCGTTCGACCCCGGGCCGAGCACGCCGGTGACCACAAACTGGGCGTCGGGGAACTGCTCGCCCAGCATCGCCATAAACGGGATCGTGCCGCCCTCACCGATCCAGCGTGGCTCCTTGTCGAACCAGGCGGTGGACGCCTGTTCCAACGCGTCGGCCAGCCACGGCGCTGTCGGCGGGGCGTCCCAGCCTGTGGCACCCCAGCCGGGGGACACGCTCACCTCGGCACCGGCGGGCGGATGCTCGGTGAGCAGTTCGGTCAGCCGGGCCGTGATCTCATCCGGGTCGACGCCTGGCGGGATGCGGATCGACAGGCCCAGCGTGGTGGTCGGCCGGGCGACGTTGCCGGCGTCGGCCAGCGGCGGCAACCCGTCGGCACCGATCACTTCCAGCGCCGGCCCCCAGGTGCGGTTCAGCAGCTGTTCTGCCACGTCGTCGGTGGCTGGGTGGGTGCCGCCCGCCCACGGCAACGTCGGTGGTCGGCCCAGCGTTTCGGCCGACTGCGCCGCCTGAACCCGCCGCTCCTCGGGGATCTCGGGGAAGAGCTCGTCGATCAGCAGACGCCCGTCGCCCGATGCCTCGATCCGGTCGAGCAAAGCGCGGGCGATGCGGAAGCTGGAGGGCACGATGCCTCCGGCGGCGCCGGAGTGGACGCCTTCGGTCAGCACGTCCACCCGCAGGTCGACCGACACCAGGCCCCGCAGCGAGGTGGTCACCCACAGCCGTTCGTAGTCGCCGCAACCCGAGTCCAGGCACACGACCAACTCGGGGGAACCCAGCTCGTCGCCCAACGCCTCGAGGTGGGCGGGCAGGTCCGGGCTGCCCGACTCCTCCGAGCATTCGATCACCCCGACAATGCGGCCGTGCTCGCCGCCGGCCCGGTGCAGAGCGACGAGCGCAGTTCCCAACGCGTACACGGAGTAGCCGTCGTCGGCGCCGCCCCGGCCGTACAGCCGGTCGCCCTTGCGCACCGGCGTCCACGGGCCCAGGTCGTCGTCCCACCCGACCATCTCCGGCTGCTTGTCCAGGTGTCCGTAGGCCAGGACCGTGCCGTCGTTGGAGGCTCCGTCCGTCGCAGGCACGTCGACCAGCAGCAGCGGGGTCCGGCCGGGCAGGTCCCGGCGATGCACCGTCAGCCCGGGCAAGCCGAGCGACTCCAGCCAGTTGGACGCAGCGACCAGCACGGTGTCGATGTGGCCGGCGTCGGCCCAGTCGGGGTCGAAGGCGGGCGACAGAGCGGGCACGGCGATGTGGGCCTCGATCGCCGGGACCGCAGAGTCGTTCCACACCTGTGCGACCGTCGAGGTGAGCGCCGCCCGATCGGGCGAGGTTGGCGTCGAGCTCTTGGGCGTGGGGTGGGCGACCATTTCCCAAGTCTGACGTGTTCTACCGTGAAGTCATGAAGATCGGCGTGCAACTCCATCCCCAGGACACGAGCGTTGAAGAACTTCGATCGGCCTGGCGGGCGTCCGATGCCCTGGGCGTCGACAGCATCTGGTTGTGGGACCACTTCTACCCTCTCTACGGCGACCCCGACGCATCCCACTTCGAGGCCTACACGCTGCTGGCCGCCATGGCCGCCGACACCACGTCGGCCACCGTGGGGGCGCTGGTCACCTGCAACAGCTATCGCAACCCCAGCCTGCTGGCCGACATGGCCCGCACCATCGACCACATCGCCGATGGCCGGTTCGTGTTGGGCATCGGCTCGGGCTGGTTCGAGCGCGACTACGAGGAGTACGGGTTTCCGTTCGGCACCGCCCGCCAGCGCCTGGCCGACTTGGAGCGCGACCTTCCGATCATCAAGGACCGGTTGGCCCAGCTCACTCCCGGCCCGGTCGGGGACATGCCGATCCTCATCGGAGGCTCGGGGGAGAAGGTCACGCTGCGGCTGGTGGCCCAGCACGCCGACGCCTGGAACACCTTTGGACCGCCGGACAACTTCGCTGCCAAGAACCGCGTGCTCAACGAGTGGTGCGAGAGCGAGAGGCGCAACCCGGCCGACATCGAGCGCACGGTCGGCATCAGCGTCGACGAGGTTGATCAGCTGAACGCGTATGCCGAGGCGGGCGCCGACCACGTCATCTTCATGGTGGGCGCTCCGTTCGACCTCGACCCGGTCGCCCAAGCCCTCGACGCCCGGTGAGTGAGTCACGCTTCCAACACTCCTCACTTCAGCGAACTGGGGAGCCCGGAGGTATCCCAGACGGTCTCCTCCACTCCCCGGTTCGGGGGCCGTGATGAGCGATGCGGACGATGGCGCAGCAGCGCCGCCCACTGGCGAGCTCTCGCTGAAGGCCACGTCGTGGGAGATCGTCGGCCGGGTCGCCGTTATCCGGCTGGACCGCCCGCACCGCAACAATGCCTGGACCGGGCGGATGCACCACGAGTACCGGGCGCTGATCGACCGGGCCGAGACCGACCCGGATATCCGCTGCATCGTCGTAACAGGGGAGGGCCGGTCGTTCTGTGTGGGGGCCGACAGTGATGCGCTTGCCGGTCATGTCGATAGGGGTGGCTACGACCCGGGACTACCGGCCGAGTTGCCCACGCCCGGCTACGGCGTGCGCCCGGATTACGACGACGACTTCGTCTTCCACTACGGCCTGAGAACGCCGGTTATCGCCGCCATCAACGGGCCGTGCGCCGGCGTCGGGTTTGTCCTCGCCTGTTACGCCGACCTGCGCTTTGCCGCCAAGGGTGCCCGCATGGCCACCGCCAACGCCCGGCTCGGACTCCCGGCGGAGTTTGGCCTCAGCTGGGTGCTGCCTCGCCTGGTCGGCGTCACCCGCGCAGCCGAGCTGCTGATGACCGGTCGGAAGTTTCGGGCCGAGGAAGCCGAGCACTGGGGTTTGTTCAACGAGGTGATCGAGATTGATGACCTGATGCCCCACGTCATGGAGGTGGCCCGGGGCTTGGCCGAAGACGTGGGACCCGACGCGGTCGCCACCATCAAGTACCAGCTGTACCGGGATGCCGATCGCAGCGTCGGTCCGGCGGTGGCCGATGCCCAACGGTTCATGCGTGAGGCGATGGCCGGTCCCGAGTTCGCCGAGGGCGTTCGGGCCTTCCGGGATGGCGTCCCGCCCGACTTCCCGAATGCAGCCGTGGAGGCGGCCGCTCCGGGCTCTAACATGGGCGACACGCCCGGATAGCTCAGTTGGTCAGAGCAGCTGTCTTGTAAACAGCAGGTCGTCGGTTCGAATCCGACTTCGGGCTCCAAAACCCTTGCAATTGCAGCAATCTGAGCGTTTTGACATCGATTCGCAAAATGGCTCGGGCCACTTTAGGGCCACAAATCCTCCTGGTAGGGAGCGGTACAGGGTGGTAGGCGCTGTCGAAACGGGCCGAAGCGCCACTGTGTACCAGGCCCTACCACCTCCTACCACCAAAACCGACTGATTCTGCGGTATCTGATCAGGGGGTTGACCTACCTGGCGAACGATATTCAGTAAAGGTGGTTTGCAAGGTGGTTCTCTCAGCGGATCCGATCGATCCGGTGCGGCTCGTGTCCCGTCGCGGGTGTGACCAGACTGGGCGGGTGACGTCTTTGATCCGGCGTTTGGCAAACTCGACGTGAGGATGCCGGACGACGTCCGACGGGTTACCCGATGCGCTGTCTCGCGCCCGGAGCTGCCAGAACCAGCAGGTATGACCGCCGTCGTGGCTAGGGCTAACACCAGTGGGCCCGATGCTGACAGCGGGGGGGCCGCGACGGCCGGCTCCGAGACGGGCCAACGTCGAAGCGCTCACTGTCCGTTCGACCGGTGGGGTGGGCGTCGGTCGGCACCGGGGCCTGGATCTCGGTAAGAAACGTTACCGAGAGTCAGGACCGGTTCGCTGGTCCAGCGTATGGAGCTCGAGCTTGGACACAGCCGGACACATCGCACCGGATGCCGCCGTGCACGAATCACTGGGCGTGTCGGTGCCACCCTGAAACTCGCCGGGCTGCTATTGCAGCGTCCCAACTCCGTTCACCCCAACCCGCACAAGCAGCGGGTCCTCGATTCGATTGAAGCGAAGCAGCGCTATCCGGCTTGTTTGTTCAGCTCATGCTCGACTGCACGACGGATCCAGCTCGATACGGACCTGTCGTCTGCGTCGGCGCGGCGACGGACCTCGTCCAAGGTCGCGGGTGGAAACCGGACCGGTACCGGCTCGGTCATCCTTGAGCGGCGCCGCGGCGGCCCCTGCGGGACCTGGTTTTCTGGGAGAGCGTAGAACTCGTATTCCTCGTCAGGGTTCATCTTCTTTGTGGTCATCGGTCCTCCCGGTACCTGTTGGCCAAGCCGGCCGTTGCCTCGTAACAGCCGATCGGACGGCATCGGCGCGGATCTCCCGAGTTCGATGGGGCCAGCGGAACCACCAGGATTCGCTGGCCGACGTCGGCGACCATCAGCCAGTGCGCCGGAGGAGTGGCCGGGTAGAACAGGGGATCTGAATTCCAGACGTCGTAGACATCGTCAACTCCCAAGGCAGGGTGTTTGAACAGGTGGGCGATCTGTTCGGCGATCTCGAAAGGCTCGACTTCGTCAAGCAGATCCAGATCGAGCGACTCGGACACGACCCAAGTGTAATACAACCGACTACAGAAAGTCGCTGGGCTGGGTTCGGCCGCTCGATCGCAACCCGGTCGGATCCAGGGGCTGTGGCGCAGCCAGCCGGGCGAGGCTGGGGCGTGCAGGAAAGCGGGCCACTTTGGGGGCCACAAACCCTCCTGGTAGGGAGTGGTATTGAGTGGTAGGCGCTGTCGAAACGTGCCGAAGCGCCGCTGTGTGCGAACCCCTACCACCTCCTACTACCAAAACCGACTGTTTCCGGGGTGCCTGGTCGCCAGCCAGATATACCGGAACGAACAATATTCAGCCGTACCGGCTCTGTGGGGTTGGTACTCGCAGTTGATTGATCGTTCCACTGCGTTGAACTCAGGGTGGCGAGGCGGCGCCCCACGGCCGATGGTGCGGTCGGGGCGGGGGGGGGGGGGGGGGGGGGGGGGGCGGGGGGGGGCGGGGGGGGGCGGTCGGTCGGGTGCCTCCATCCACTCGGGGCAGGCGGCCGCGATCGTGCCCGCTTCGCCGTTGGTGCGGCTCAGGAACCCGGCGAGGGGGTCGGCGGGCGTCTCGGGTGGGCGGGCGTTTGCGGTGGTGGTCACCAGCTCGAGCCACCGGCGAGCGCGTCGAGGCCCGCCCGGTATGCGGTGACGGTGGGGGCGGCCTTGCCGAATAGTCACTCAGCGACCAGCGCGTCTTGGCCTTCGGTGATTCGGGAGGGCGCTTGTCGAGGTCGGAGCAGGCGCCGGGGTTGGAGCGGGGGTGTGTTGTCGACCAGTTTGGCCGGGTGAACGGTGGCGGGTGTCAGGCCGGTTCCCATGTCCACCGTGGTACTCGGCATAGCGCATTATCGCGCCGGACCCTACCTTCGCCCGCCCGGCTGTTCAGCCGTCCTTCTGGGGGGCCCAAGCGTTTTCGGGTGGCTCGAAATACTCCGGCCATGTCGGCGGGAGGGTGGGCTCCCACTTCGCCTCGGACATGTGGTCTGCCGTGATAAGGACCGTCCCGGTCAGGTCCGTCAAGGTCAGGTTTGCGTCGGTCAGGTTTGCGTCGACCATATCCGCATCGGTCAGGTTTGACCGATCCAATTTCGCTCCGGTCAGGTTCGCCTCGGACAGGTTCGTCCCGGTCAGGTTCGCCCAGCCCAGGTCGGCTCCGGTCAAATCTGCCTGGCCCAGGTTCGCCCCGGACAGGTCCGCACCGAACAGCACCGCCCCGGTCAGGTTCGCGTTGAGCAGGTCCGCCCCGGTCAGGTCCGCCTCGGCCAGGTTCGCGCCGATCAAGCTTCGACCACCGAATGAAAGATGAGAGAGGTCCTCCCCCGGCATCCCGATGCCGTCGAGTTTCGCCACGTACAACGTCTGTTGTAACGCCCGTTTGTCGGCTCGTTCCGCCCGTTGGTCCTCCAGCTGTTCGGCATGCTCTACCCGTTGGTCCTCCAGCTGCTCGGCATGGTCTGTCCGCTGGGCTTCCCGCCATTCGCTTAAGAGGCCGCGCGGTTAGAAAAAGGGAACACCCGTTCGTCTTGAACGGGTGTTGAT
>NZ_DAOLGP010000044.1:0-27783 GCF_035329545.1 Candidatus Neomicrothrix sp. | reverse complement strand
AAGGATCGACGCTCAGCCGGTCGCCGCCCAGGGGCAACCCGTGTTGGCCAAAATCTTCCCGGCCGACGCTCTCGACACGAACCCCCAACCCGCCCCCGAACCCAGCCGGGCCTCGGCCGCCCGGGCAGCCATCCCGACCGCCTCAACAGCGTCAGCGAACGGGGTGCCGGTCGGGTCGATCCGAGGCAACAACGGGTCCAGGTCGTGGGCCAACACCGTGAACCAAACCCGGACCTCCTCCGCGTGGGTGGCAAAGCGGCGCAGCCAACCCCGCACCGTCGAGGACGGCACCCCCAACCGGGCAGCCGACCAACGGAACCCCCGACCGGCTGCCTTCGCGACCAGAGCGAACCCGATCGACCAGACCGCGTCCCGGCGGCGCAACAACCCGAACGCTCCCAACAACACGTGGGTCCGGCCACAACCCCCGCAACGGGACCGACGAGGAATCACGTGCCACACCCCGCCGCCACGAACCCGCAACACCCTCGAACGGGCCCAACCCCACGGCGCCAGAACGCCCCCGCAAACCGGGCACTCCAACCTGCCATCGAACAGGTCGCGCTCGACTTCCGTCGCGTTGGTTCCTACGATCTTCACCAGTGCCCCCGGGCATCAGGAAGAGCCCTCCCGATTGCTCCAGCCAGAGAAATCGCGGGAGGGCTCTTGCGCGTCTACAAAGACGCGAGCCTCACCCCGACTACACCCGTGACGCCACTCCACCCATGCCCACCATCAATGTCACCAACCCAACCCCCCATGCCCATCGGAGGTGGCGCTCAACAACACCCAGTTCGAAGCCATACCGATCACACCACACGACTGGCACGGCGACTGGAACTACACCATCAGCCAAACACCCCAAACGCCCAACTAATCCCGCGGCGGGCCCTAGGAGTATCGTTACGACGACATCCCCTTTGAGCCCACGCCAAGTGCGATGAGCTTGGTCGTGGAGGTAGTCGACGTCGACGCCCTCCGCCAAGAGCTCTTTTTTTAGGGCCACCAGCTCGTCTCGATAGATGCCTAAGTCGCCGTCGACCTGCTCCGGCAACACGACAACGTCGTGCGTCAAGCAGATGACATCAATCGGCTCTGGTTCAGCGGGTAGTAGCAAGCATTGCCTGTCCATCTGAACGACGGTAGCCGAGGCGCTCGACACGACCGGCGATGTGAGGACGTCGGGGCGGAGTGCGCTTCTAGTCCGCGACGCGACGGCGGCGGGTTGCTCCAATTTCGTTGAATTGGCGGCTTACCAAAGACCGCTGGCACCTGATGACGACGGCCCTAGAGGCGTACCCCAAATCCGCTGAACGATAACCAGTCTTCCCCTGGACGAGATCGCCGCAGCAACTTAGGCGACCGCCGCCGGATCGTTGCCCGTCGCCTTACACATGCGTTCGAAGTGCTGAGGGTCAACCGCCTTCAGAAACTCCATAGATCGACGAATCTGACCATGAACCGCGCGCGCATCCAAAACGTCCATACTTTCGCTACCCTCACCATGGGAGAACCGATTGCAGAAGTCGTACACATCGCGGTACGGCTCGCTCTCCTGGACTTGGACAAGCACCTCCAGCTGCTGCAGGAAGTCCGGTCGATGAGGGGCCTTATAGCTTGCGAAGACTTCGAGAACACGTCGAGCAGCGTTCGGGAGTAGGAAGAGTCGCTCGTGATCCTCAGGCTCAGAGATGCCGGTCATGACCATCGAGAAGAGGTAGGCGTACTCCGTTGAGTTCTGCATTAGCAGGCTAGGGAGTTGACCCAGTCTTGAACAACGCCGCCCGTCCGCAGTCCCGGTGTACATCTCCAAGAACGCTACCTTCGGGAAGCGCATCTCGTCCGAATCACCATCCCTGATCTGCTTCATCGAATTACCCCATGCGTTCCGATGGGACTTGAGGAAAAGCCGCAGAAGGCTGAAGTCGTGCGTGAGCACGATGTACTGGCCGAAGCCCTTCAACGTGTCGAGGAGCCACTGGTGAGTTGCGAAGAGCGATTCACGGTCGAGAGAGCTTGAGGGATCATCGATGACGACCACTCGCTGCGAGGGGTCGCCCCCGGGCACCTGCTCATCTTCCAGTTTCCGAAGAAAGTACAGCAGCGACAGCGTGGTGCGTTCTCCGTCGCTTAGATCCGTGCCCGGCTTGTCGGACCGTCGACATGCGTAGGACTTGCCATCCGGCGTCACTACGACGCTCAGGTGGTCCTTGCCGTAGACACGGGCAAGGTCCCGCGAGAGCGTGTCCGCCATATCCTTGGTAGTGAACTTCGCCTGGCGTACTGCATCGAGCCGCCGTCCGGCCAGATCGGCGGCCGTCTTGCTTGTCGAAGTCTTCTCCGCACAGCCCATCGCCTGTTCTTCGAGATCGCCAAATACGGCGCTCTGCGAGCCCACTAGGTGGTCAAGGATGACCTGCTTCCGTTCAGCGGTGATTTCCTCGTGGCGGCGAGCTTGATCGTTGTGCTCCGTGACAGCTTGCGACAGCACCGTCGTCGAGATACCGCCGGTGAGCAACGACCAGTTCGGGATTTCTGGTTCCGATGTAGGGTCGGCAACCTTCGCTTTCAAACAGCCCTCGACCGATCCAATCACAGCCATTCGCTCCCTGACTTCTGCGTTGGCTCGACCTATCGCATCTTCACATGTCTTCTGAAGGTCGCCAGCGAGGCTGGTCGGGTCTGGCAATCTCGAGATCCAGGTGACGAGGGCCTCCTTCTCAGCGGCGACGGCGTCCAACAAACCCTTCGCCCTGCCGCGGATCCGAAGCCAGCTCTCATCGAAGTGGCGTGCGAGCTGATCCCGTCGCTCATGACCGATCGAGCCGGCGCAGAACAAGCACTCGTCGAATTCCTTATGAAGCTCGAGCCCCCGCTCCACCCATGTTTGCGCTACCGGGTTCCCTTCAAGCGCTTGAAGGGCAACGCGCGTGGGGGTCTCCATAAGTACTTCGGCCAGATCGGCCAGGCGGTCACTCACTCCTGTTGGCGGCGCGGGTACCTCCCGCACGACGTTGAGCGCTCCCTCTCCAAGACGCTTCAATGCGTCTGCGTGCGCGTTGCTGTCCGGGGCCTCCCCCCTGTACTTTCGCAGCTCTCCTTGGACTCTCGAAATCGAGTAACGGTTCTTCGTGAAGTAGTTATAGTCGAACTCCTTGAGCTCAGAGACGATGCGGTCTTGGACCTCTCGTGCTAGTTTGTCGACTTTGCGATCAGCCGCCTTTCGCTGCTTTTCAGCCTCGATCGCCTCCTCGTGCCAGCTTGCGATTTCAGCCTCGAGTCGGTCCTCCTCTTCCTTGGCATCAATCGCTTCCCGTCCTAGGGTGACGATTGCGGATGCGCTCTCGCCGTCCAAGAAGTCAGAGAGGTTCGCCTCGACCCACTTTCGGGTGAAAACTGCCATAGAGGAAGGGCTCGCCCCGCCTGAGCTGATGGTGAATCGACGTTCACTCTCGTCCTCCCACACGACGTCGGTGGCACATCGACCTTCGGCGAGGCTGAGAAGGACCTCGGATAAAGTGGATTTCCCGCTGCCATTGTGCCCGTAGATCACCGTGCGGCTGCCCACCGGTAGGTCATCGGGCCAGAAGCCTTTGTCAAGAGATCTCCACTGATCTTCGAGGTCGAGTCGGCGAAGCATCCATCAAACCTACTTGCCCTCGAGGATTGAGGCAGGGACTAACGCGAGCTAGCCGAGGCCACAACCCCGCGAACGGCCGTCAGCTCTCAGGCGGAGCGCTGGCTTAGACGCTAATCGGGCGTCAACCATAAGGCATTTTCAAGGGCTCTGTGCCCTCAGATTAATGTGGTACGACCAAACGAAGTCAATGCT
The DNA here is from genome assembly GCF_035329545.1 of Candidatus Neomicrothrix sp. NCBI lineage: Bacteria > Bacillati > Actinomycetota > Acidimicrobiia > Acidimicrobiales > Microthrixaceae > Candidatus Neomicrothrix > Candidatus Neomicrothrix sp. Next base: position 23,951 of record NZ_DAOLGP010000044.1, on the reverse strand, counting down.
GAGTGGCGCTTGCACCGCCAGTGGGGTGTCGCTCCCGACTATCCACCCAATGGCACGGACCGAATAACGAGCCGCAACTCTTCTCGTTCGCTGGACAAACAGAAGACTCTAAGCCCGTTTGCGCAACGATTTAGCTGGTCGAGGTGCGTGGTTACGTTGATCGAAGAAGAAGCGACTGTTCAAACGAATCACGAAGGTGGAGCGGCCGCTACTCGCCGAGGAGGAGGCCCTTCAGGGATACCTCGATTCGGCGGTTCTTGGCCCGGTTGGCGGCGGTATCGTTGGGGAACGCCGGATCGGAGGAGCCCTTCCCGACGACGGTTACCCGGGAGGCATCCACGCCCTTATCGACCAGGTAGGTCTTGAACGCCTCCGCCCGCTCCTCGGACAGCTTCTGGTTGGCGGCGGCATCGCCGGAGCTGTCGGTGTGGCCGGTGATCGTCATCTGGGTCTGGTCGAAACGGCTCATGATCGCCACCCCCAGGTCGGCCAGGCTGAAGAACGACTCGGGCAGGTCGGCCGACTCCGCCGGGAACACGAATGGCTCGGCGACGATGATGACGCCGTCGTCACTGGGCGAGCTGGACTTATCGACCTGGTACAGGTTGAAGACGTTGTCCTCGCCCAGGATCTCCTTGCCGGCGTTAATACGGCGGTTGCCGTCGGCGTAGCTGGGCACCTTGCCGGCCAGGAAGAGCTTGCCGCCCTGGTACACGCCCATGCGCTCCACCCCATCGGGTAGGGGCACCTTGGGCGTGCTCTTCGGCGGCGTCGGCGTGGAGACAAACCCGTCGGTGGACGACGATGCGTCCTTCGCTCCTTCACCGGGTTTCGAGTCTGGCGTGTTGGACGCCGACTCCCCCGTCACCGCCTTCACCTCGATGTCGTCGACGCCCTCGACCCCGGCCAGCACGTCGGGGATCCGCCCCGAGTCATCAGCGTCGACCCCGGAAACGGTGATGGTGCCGTTCTCGCCCGCCTGCACCTGAGCGCCGGCAATGCCAGCCTTGTCGAGGGCCGCTTCGGCGCTAGTGACCACCTCGCTGCTGCCGTCAGAGTCGGGCGCGCCCACCGTCACGATCGTCACCCCGATCAGCACCACCAGGGCCGCCACTCCGATGCCGAGCACCGTCCAGCGGCTCACCCCACCAGGGCCGTCGCCGTCGGACATCTCAGGCGCTGGCGTCATGCGTGTTTCTCCCCCGTCCAAACCCGCTGGCCGCGGTGCGGCCGGCCGGTTTAGGTGACGAGCGGAATGGTACGGCGCATCGTGCCGTCCGTCATGCGACGTTCGACAATTCACCGTGTGTGGTCGAATGGACGCGCATGGTGGTCGTCTGCCCGAGGGTCAACCGTCGAGAAGCCGGCGGGCCGCCTCGATGACCACCCGCCTGGTGGTGACCTCGACCTGTTCGGCGGCGTGCTCGTCCGGCGTCTCGGACATGAGGCGGTTGGCGATCACGCCGGCGACGCACCCGGCCCTCAAACCCTGGGTGGCGCACATGGTGAACAGCGTGGCCGATTCCATCTCGTAGTTGAGCGCCCCCATCGACCGCCACGCCTCCAGGCTGCCCTCGAAGCGCTCGACCACCCGACCCGAGAACGTGTCGTAGCGCTCCTGGCCAGGGTAGAAGGTGTCGGACGAGACGGTGACCCCCACGTGCGGCTCGACGCCCAGGGCCCGGGCGGACTCGACGAGCGCTGTGGTGCAGGCAAAATCGGCCACCGCAGGGAACGCAATCGGAGCGAAGTGCTCGCTGGCGCCGTCGAGGCGAACGGACGCCGTGCTGACGACCAGGTCGCCAATGTTGAGGTTGTCCTGGATGGCGCCGGTGGTGCCCGCCCGGAGGAAGGTGCGGATGCCCAACTGGGCTAGCTCCTCGACCGCAATCGATGTGGACGGGCCGCCGATGCCCGTCGAACACACGACGACCGGGCGGCCATCGAGGTGACCGAGCCACGAAACGAACTCCCGCTGGCTGGCCAGCGCCCGGGGGCGCTCCATCATCGAAGCAATGCGCTCGACCCGGCCGGGGTCGCCGGGCAGGATCGCCACCGTGGCGCCCATCAGCTGGGGTCGAGACAACCCGAGGTGGAAGACGTCGGCCATGGTGGGCAAGGTAGCGCTGCAGCCTTAACCGGCTGCAGCGTCGCCGACGACCGCCAGGCCGCCGTCGCGCTGGGGAACGAACAGCCGCCCCTTCCAGGCGGTGACCGGCGCCTCCACGCAGCCGCCGACGTTGACCGACCAGCGCTCCTCGGGGCCCTCACTGCTGAGGTCCCAGGCACGCAACAACCCATCGCAACTGCCAAGTACCATCGCATCGTCGACCATCACCGGCGTCGCCCGGGCGGGCGCCTGAATCTGTCGCACCCACAGGACCTCGCCTGTCGCACGATCGAAGCCGGCCAACTCGCCTTGCTCGCCGGTGACGACGACCAGGCCGGCGGTGATCACCGGCGCCCCGACGACGCCGGACTCGCTGAGCCCGGCCTCGGTCGACGACCACACGAGCGGATCGTCGGGTCGGCTGGGGTCGAGCTTCATCACCCGGCCGAGCTCGTTGACGCGGCCGTTGCGTCGGTGTCCGGCGGTGGCCAGGTAGATCGCCCCGGTCTCATCCAGCGTGATCGACGTTTTGACCGCGTCACCCGCCCAGAAGCGCAGCACCCGTGTGGGCTGACCGCCGCGGTCGAGCGGGGACAGGTCCCAGCCGGTGAGCAGCCCGCCACCGTTGACCACCCAGGCGATGGAACCGTCCATGGCGATCGAGGCGTCCACCCCGGTCTCGCGGTCGCCGAGCACTGCGTTCAGTTCGTCGTCCCAGGTGGGGATGTGCGCTTCGAGTTTGGGATCGACCCGCACCCGACCACCTGCGTCCATCGAACGGTTCAACTTGATGACGTGCAGGTTGGAGTTGCCCCCTCCGACGACCAGCCGGTCGCCGCTGAGCAGCGGCGAGCCGCTCCAGTCGGTGCCCCACTGCGAGGGGCTGACCGACGAGGCGCGCAGGCTCCACACCACGTCGGGGGTTCCGCCCCGGTCGAGGGCCACCACCCGCAGCTCGCCGTCGTCGCCGCCGACGTACAGGAGGGGGTATCCGTCGGGGTCGAGGGTGGGGGTGGCCCGGATCGGCCGCGACGTTTTCAGCGGGCTGAGCAGCTGCTCGCCGGTGTCGGCGTCGCTGAAGCCGACCTTGCCGTCGAGGCCGGCGGTGATCGCCCAGGTGCGGCCCTCGCGTTCGGCGATGAGCGTCTGCGAGCTGGGGCCGGCGCCGGAACCGGCCGGGTCGTAACGATCGACCACCCGGGGGTCGGCCGGAAGCGGCCCGGATCCGTTGAAGCTGCGGCTGGGATTGCCCAGGAAGGTCAGTACCCCCGGAACCTCGGCCGACCACTGGCGACCAAAAGAACCGGCGCCGGTGGAATCGCCGCCATCGGCGATCGGGACCGAGCCGACAGGCCCCTCCCCGGTGGCGGCACCGGCACGGTCCACCTCGGAGCCCTTCGACAGTGGCCAGGCGATCAGGGTGATGGCCAACGCACCGATGACGAAGAACACGCGGGGTGGCTTCCAGATGGGCACCTCCCACCAAGGGGCCGGCGGATCGCCCGCCGCTCGGCCGGACGGGGCGTAGGCGTCCGGCTCGTACCCGGCGTGTTCGAACTGATCAGCCGACACCACCTCGGGGACCTGGAGGATCCACTCGTAGCCGTTCCAGGCGTAGTCGCCATCCACGTGCTGCTCGTGTGCGTATCCGTCATCGACATAGGCACCGTCGGCGACCTGTCGGTCGACGACGCGGTGATCCACCACGCCATCGTCGACGAAACCGTCGTCGGGGTAGCCCTCGTTGATGTAGCCCTCGACTGAGTGGTCGTAGGGCCGCTGGCCCGTCTCGACCCACGAACCGTCCACCTGGGGATAGACGCCGCTCAGCGGATCGTCGAAGTCCTCCTCGGTGAGATCGACCCAGCGGCCCGGGCGCACGGGCGCGCCGACAACGACGGGCGACCAGGCCCGCCCTTGCGCGGGACGACCCCGTCTCGCAGCGTCGCTGGGACGCCGAGAGCCGTGGGGTTCGTCGGAAAACTGAATGGAGTCGCGTGTGTCCATGCCGCCTGCCCCGCTGCTTCGCCGACGATAGCGGTGGGGTTAGCGGGGTTCGCGGACCCTCCGCCCTCTCGGTTCGCAGCCCCGGGCTGTAATGGCGCACCCGCCTGGGCGGGCGCCGTACCCTGGCACCATCCCCCGACGGGCCTGCCCAACGCGCTGCTGCGGGCGGGGATCGTGTTCGACGACGTGGCAGGTCAGCGATGAGTCAAGAGGCACCGTTCCAACGATCCGAGGCGCTGGGCGCTCTGCGGACCAAGCACTTCGACCTGGTGGTGATCGGAGGCGGGATCACCGGTGCGGGCGTCGCCCTCGACGCCGCGGCTCGCGGGCTGCGCACCGCGCTGATCGACGGCGGCGACTTCGCCTCAGGCACGTCGTCGAAGAGCTCCAAGCTGGTGCACGGCGGGCTGCGCTACCTGCAACAGGGCGATGTGTCGCTGGTGTACCAGGCGCTGCACGAGCGTCGGCGGCTGCTGGCCAACGCCCCCCACCTGGTGGACATCCAGCCGTTTCTGCTGCCGCTGTTTGCCAAGGACGGGCTGATCCCCAAGAAGCTGTCCCGCACGCTGGGCGTCGCCATGTGGGCCTACGACGCCACCGGCGGCTGGCGCATCGGCAAGTTTCATCAGCGGATCGACACCGCCGAAGCGATCGCCCACATGCCCACGCTGCCCGCCGACAAGATCGGCGGCGCCTACATCTACTACGACGCCGCGGCCGACGACGCCAGGCTGGTGCTGACCGTGATCCGCACCGCCGTGCTCGACAAGGGCGCCGTTGCGGCCAACCGGGTGCGAGCCCTGGGGCTGGCCAAGACACCGGGCCGCATCATCGACGGTGTGGAAGTGGAGGCCGACGGCGAGCGCTTCACCATCGCCACCGGAGCGGTTGTCAACGCGGGCGGCGTGTTTGCCGACGACGTCCGGGCACTCGACGAGGCGGCCCACCCCCGCTCGATCACCCCGGCCAAGGGCATCCACCTGACCGTGCCCTGGGACCGGGTGCGCAACGACATCGGCGTGATCCTGCCGGTGAAGGGCGATCGGCGGTCGGTGTTCGTCGTGCCGTGGGGCGACCACACCTACGTCGGCACGACCGACACCAACTATGACGGCCCGATCGACGACCCGCAGTGCACCCCGGAGGACGTCGCCTACCTGCTGGGCGCACTCAACGCCTGGACCGGCGCCGGCCTGACCCACGCCGACGTCACCGGCACCTGGGCCGGGCTGCGACCGCTGGTGACGAACGGCGGGTCCGGCCGCACCGCCGACCTGTCCCGTCAGCACAGCGTGCTGACCTCGCCGAGCGGGATGGTGACCGTGACCGGCGGCAAGCTGACCACCTACCGCCAGATGGCCGCCGACGCCGTCGACGAGGTAGTCGGCTCGCTGCTGGGCGCCGACCTGCCCGACGTGGCCAAGCGTTCGCCGACCGCCCGGCTGGCCCTTCGGGGCGCCGACGGCTGGGACACGATCGCCGACGCCGCCGTGGCAGCCGGGCTGAACCGAGCCACCGGTGACCACCTGGCCCGTCGCTACGGCGGGGAGGCCACCGCACTGTTGGCCGACATCGCCGAGCGCCCCGAGTTGGCGGAGCCGATGGTGGAGGGCCTGCCCTACCTGCGGGCCGAGGCCCGCCACGCCGCCCGGGCGGAGATGGCCACCACGCTGGTCGACGTGCTCAGCCGCCGCACCCGCGCCCTGCTGCTGGACCGCAACGCCACCCGCCGGGCCGCACCTGCGGTCGCCGCCGACGTCGCCCCGCTGCTCGGCTGGGACGAGGCCGAGATCGCCCGCCAGGTGGCGGCGTTCGAAGCGGTCGTCGACGCCGAGCTGGCCGCCGAGACCGACCAGGCCCTGCCGCCGGGCGTTCCCGCCGGCACCCGCGCCTAGCGCCCCCCTCTCCCCCTCTCGAAAGGACCCGCTTCACCATGGATGTTTCTCCACCAGCCGCTCCCCTCCCCCTCGGCGCCGGTGCGCCGACGCCCGGCATCGCCCTGGCCGGAGACCCGGCCCAGGCCCGCTCCCGCTTCGGCCTGGAGCGCCCGCTGCCCGAGGGGTTCGTCGAGCGGCTGGCCGCCACCGGCGTGGAGGTGGACGTCTCCCCCGCCACCCTGGCCGAGCACTCCCGCGACTGGTGGCCGATCGGCCTGGTGTGGGCCACCGAGGGCGAGGTGCCGGCCCTCGCCGGTGCGGTGGCCCGGCCCACCGACGTCGATGGCGTGGTGGCGGTCGTCAACGCCTGCGCCGCCGACGGCGTGCCGGTCACCGTCACCGGCGGCCGCTCCGGCGTGCTGGGCGCATCGGTTCCCCTGCTGGGCGGGGTGGCCCTGGACATGTGCGGCCTGGCCGGCATCGGCGCCGTCGATGCCACCTCCGGCATCGTGTCGGTGCTGCCGGGCACGTTTGGCGACGTGTTTGAGGCCGAGCTGCGGGCCGAGCACCAGCTGACCGTGGGGCACTGGCCCCAGTCGATGGCCCTGTCGACCGTCGGCGGCTGGGTGGCCTGCCGCGGCGCCGGCCAATTTTCAACCCGGTACGGCAAGATCGAGGACCTGGTGGTGGGCCTCGACGTCGTGTTGGCCGACGGCACGCTGATCACCACCGGCGGTGCGCCCCGCGCCGCCCAGGGACCCGACCTCACCCAGCTGTTCGTCGGCTCGGAGGGAACCCTGGGCGTCATCGTGGGCGTCCACCTGCGGGCCCGCCCGCTGCCCGCCACCGAAGGGCGGGCCGCCTATACCTTCGACACCCTGGACGCCGGCCTCGACGTGATGCGACGCACGGTGCAGCGGGGTGCCACCCCCGCCGTGCTGCGCCTGTACGACGCGGTGGAGGCCGACCGCGGCTTTGGCACCGGCGACGTGGCACTGCTGCTGGCGCTGGACGAGGGCGACCCCGCCATCATCGAGGCCACCCTGGGCGTGCTCGACGACGAGGCCACCGCACAGGGCACCACCGCCGACGTGGCGCTGGTCGAGAAGTGGATGCAGCGGCGCAACAACGTCGCCGAGCTGGAGGACCTGGTGGGCAAGGGCTTCGTCGTCGACACGATGGAGATCAGCGGGCCGTGGAGCGTGATGGCACCTCTGGCCCGCGACGTCGTGGCAGCGCTGGCCGCCGTGCCCGGCACGCTCGCCGCCTCGACGCACCAGTCCCACAGCTACCTTGACGGGGGCTGTTTGTACTTCACCTTCGCCGGCGGGGTGGAGCCCGAGCAGCGCACCGCCTACCACCAGCAGGCGTGGGCGGCGGCCACCCGTGCCGTGCTCGACGGCGGCGGGTCGCTGTCGCACCACCACGGCATCGGCATCGGCCGGGCGTCGTTCATGGCCGACGCGCTCGGCGGCGGCTTCGACGTGCTGCGGGCCGTCAAGGACGCGCTCGACCCCGAGAACCTGTTGAACCCGGGAGGGCTCGGCCTGGGGCCGGTGCCAGCCGAGGTCGACAGGGCAGGCGGTGCCGCATGAGCGAGCAGTACGAACCCATCGAGCCTGCCGAACCCGCCCCCGGGGCGTTTGCTGCCCTGCGCATGGACGCCATCGTGCGCGGCGGTGCCGTCACCGCCCTGCTGTGCGGCCCGCTGGCGATCGTCAACTCGTTGGCCCAGTCCGGCCGAGACAACCCGTCGTCGGGGATCGGCGCGCTGTTCTCGCTGCTGATCCTGATGTCGGCCGGCGTCGGCGGCTGGGTTGCCGGCGGCAGCGCACCCGGACGGGCCGTGCCCAACGGGGCCGCTGCGGCCGCCGCCGGGTACCTGGTGGTGCAGGCGATCGGCCTGCTGGTCGCCACCGTTTCCGGTGGGGTCGACGGCCTGGCCCTGATCGGCATCGTCTATCTGTCGCTGCTAATGGCGACGTGCGGCATGATCGGGGCTGCGATCGCCAACCGCCAGCACCGAGCCGGGCAGGCAGAGGAACAAGGGGAGCCAACGTGAGCGTGTTGATCATCGACGTGGGGACCAGCTCGATCCGGGTGGCGCGGGCCGCCCCCGACGGTTCACTGAGCGGCGAACGGCGGGTCCCGGCGCTGCCGATCACGCCGGTCCCGGGACTGGTCGAGTTTGACGCCGAGGAACTCGGACGCTCGGCGCTGCGTCTTGCCACCGAGTCGATCGAGGCCGACGGCGCCCCCGACGGCGTGGCGATCACCAACCAGCGGGCCTCCACCGTGGTCTGGGATCCGTCGACGGGCCGCCCGGTGGCGCCCGGCCAGGGCTGGCAGGACCTGCGCACGGTGGGCGACTGCCTGGTGCTGGCCGCCGAGGGGCTGCGGCTGGCGCCGAACCACAGCGCGACCAAGATGGCCAACCTGCTCAACGAGTTTGACCTCGACCGCTCCCGCGGGCTGCTGTGCGGCACGATCGACACGTTCCTGGCCTGGATCCTGTCCGGCGGCGCCACGTTTGTCACCGACGCCTCCAACGCCTCGATGACCGGCCTGACCACCACCGCAGCCGACGCCTGGAACTCGGCGGTGATCGACAAGCTGAACATCCCGCTGGCGTCGCTGCCGACCATCGGCGACTCGCTCGGCCACCTCGGCAGCCTCGATCGCCTGGCCGGCGCTCCCCCGCTGCTCGCCGTGCTGGGCGACCAGCAGGCGTCGATGATCGGCCAGGGCGCCGTCGTGCCCGACGCGGCCAAGGCCACCTTCGGCACCGGGGCGATGCTCGACGTTTGCACCCCGGGCGACCGCCCGACCGAGCCCCGCACCGCCGCCGGGTGCTTCCCGATCGCCGGCTGGTCGGTAGGCGGCACCCGCACCTGGGCGCTCGAAGCGATCATGTTGTCGGCGGGCACCAACGTCGAGTGGCTGCGCGACGACCTTGAGCTGTTCGGCGACGCAGCCGACTCCGACGCGCTGGCCGCCTCGGTGGACGACGCCGACGGCGTCGTGTTTGTGCCGGCCCCCCTTGGGCTGGGCACGCCTCACTGGGACTACGGCGCCCGCAGCGGCCTGTTTGGGCTGACCCGGGGCACGACCAAGGCCCACGTCACGCGGGCGGTGCTCGAAGGGGTCGCCCAACGGGGCGCCGAGCTGCTCGCCGCGGCCGAGGCCGACTCTGGGGCCGACATCGACGCATTGCGCATCGACGGTGGCATGTCACTCAACGCCACGTTCGTGCAGGCGCTGGCCAACGCCATCACCCGGCCGGTCGAGGTGTCGCCCGTGCTCGAGGCCACCGCCCGCGGCGGCGGCTTGGCCGCCGGCGTTGCGCTGGGCTGGTTCGATTCGGTGCCCGCGCTGGCCGAGCTGTGGCAGCCCGCCGAGGTGGTCGAACCCACCGGCGAATTCAACGGCGAGCGCTGGGCCGAGGCGGTGCGCCGGGTGGGCCACTGGCACCCCGACCTGTCCGCCATCGAGTTCTAGAAAGCTTCAGGCGCCGCCTTCTCCAGCGTCCACCAATTGGCAGGATGTCCGAGACGCTGTCACACACGCGAACAGCCCACCGTCGCCGTCGGCCACCACAAGAAAAACCTCGAGCGGGGGTTGGTCGCGTACCTCGTCGAACCGAACTGCCGTCGTGGTCATGTCCAAACTGTTTGCGGACCGCCTCAGCACGTCCCCCGTCCCGATGTCGAGCGCATAGCGGTTTCCGCTTCCGGTTGCGGATGCCTCGACCTCCTTCGAAGCATCTGAGATTGTTGATCCAACCTTGAGTTGGTTCCAGCGTTGGCCGGAATCATCCCAACGGAGCGTCGGCTGGTGTGTGACCACATCCCCTTCAATCTCGGCGGAGCCGTTGCTACAGCCCCCAAAAGGGGCTGATCCCGAGACCTTCGTCGAGCCGCCGGGAAGGTCCACCCATTGATCACCCTGGGGTTGCAACAGCTGGAATTCCACCTCGCTCGGCTTGCCATTGGCGACCGCCGTCACGGGGGTGCCAGCAACCGGAGCCTGACCGGCGCCCGACGTTCTCAGTGCCACCGGTCCGTCGTTCAGGACGCAGACCGGAGCGCTGGGGCTAGGCAGCGTGCGCTCGATTGTGCCGTCCGGGCCAATCCAATCAACCGAGTCGTCGGTCTCCACCACCATCTGGTTTCCGACCACCCCAGCGAGCCGTGCACCACCGATGGAGTCGGATTCCGTTGCTCCCAGCTCGACGGTCCAGCTCTCGTTCCCCTCGGCATTGAACGAGCGGAGCACGCTCGTTCCTCCGTTCGGACAGCGCGCGTCGACCATCGTGTCGCAGAGCACCCCGGACAGGACGATGTCGTCGTTGAAGCCAAGCATGGTCCTCACCACCAAGCCCCCCAGACCCGTCGTTCGACTGAACTCACGGCCATCAACCGTGTGCCACAGAGCCGGGTCCTCCCCGGCGCTGGCCACCCATCCGTTCCCTCCCGCCAAGCCGACCGCAGATGGAGCACCTTCGGAAAACGGAGTAGTCCCCTCGGTCGGGGTCGAGGCACCCTCACCGCCGCCGCAGCCAGCCAGCAGTGCGCACGCCCCGATCAGCAGGGGTACCCCCGCTCTCGACCCGCACCGTTTCGAGACGAACCTCATCGACCGAACCTACACACGGGGTGAGGAAGCGTGGCGTCGTTTAGCAGCCGGCGTCGGGCTCCTCGCCGGCGATCGTCCGGTCGAGCTGGCCGGTGTGCAGAAAGCGCCGGCGACGGTCGGCGTCGTCCAGCCCGAAGCGGCCGACCGCCCAGAGCAGGGCGCCCAGGCCGATCAGCTCGCCGACCAGCAGCCAGATGCCGGCGCTCAGCTCGGGCAGCGACTGGCCAAACGCGCCGGCGCCGCCGAGTGGCCACCAGAACAGCTCGGGGCGGGCGATCGACCCGTCGAGCACCAGGTGCACGAACATGACGATCGGGAGGCCCAACCAGCGGCGCCGCACCAGGCGCTTGCGCTGGGTGACCGCCATGACGACGATGAGCGCCACCACCGGCGCCAGCAGCGTGTGCAGCGGGCCGGTGCCCAAGGGCAGCTCGACGACGGGCAGAACCGCGCCCAACATCACCAGGCGGTAGTCGAGCGCCGGGCTGCGGAAGATCGTCCACACCGCCACCCAGGCGACCCCGGCGTAGAACAAGACCATGGTGGTGCCGGGCCGCTCAGCGGGCCAGGAGCCGTCCGCACTCCGGGCAGCTGACCTGCTGATCGGCGGGGGCACGCTTGATCGTGTCCAGGTCGACGGCGGGCAGGCTGAGGTGGCAGCCCGAGCAGCGCCCGCCGGACAGCTGGGCAATCGCCACCCCGCCGAAGCGTGTGCGCAGCTGGTCGTACGAGGTGAGCAGGGCGTCGTCGAGCGGCTCGGCCAGCTCGGCACGACGAGCTGCGAGGGAGTCGAGGTCGGAGTTGATCACCTCGGAGGCGGCGTCGAGGCGGGCGGTGGCCGCCTCGCGCTGTTCGGCGGCCTTCGACGCGACGTCGAGCAGCTTGGCCCGCTCGGCGTCGACCGGTTCGAGCTGCTCCATCACGTCGAGCTGCTGGTCCTCGACATCGCGCCGGTGTCGCTTCAGCGAGTTGAGCTCGCTCTGCAGGTCGGTCAGTTCCTTGGGCGCCCGCACGGTGCCGCCGTACAGGGTGGCCTCCACCTCCTCGACGTGGGAGGTGATCGACGAGATCTCATCGTCGAAGCGCTTCTGTTGGCGCCCCAGCTCGTGGCGCTGCTCGTCCAGCGTGGCCAGGGACTCGGCCGCTTCGTCCTCCGCCCGCTTCGCTGCGTCCACCTCGATCCGTTCGGGGAGGTTGGCCATCCGGTGACGGAGCTGATCCGCCTCGGTGTCGAGCGCCTGCAGGGCGAGAAGATCGTGCACGCCCTAATCCAACCCGATGACGGCCGCCGTGACAATTGCGGCGCAACGGGTATGGGTCACCCCAGGCTCCCACCGAAGCGGGCGGCGGGGGCCGGCGGGAAGCTCACCTCGGGCAGATCGGCGTGCAGCTTGGTCATGAACGCCTGCCAGATCTCGGTTGGATAGGTACCGCCGGTCACTCGAATGCCGCCGACGCTGCGCATCTTGTCCTGGCTGGTCTTGGGGTTGCCCATCCACACCGCAGTGGCCATGTAGGGCGAATAGCCGACGAACCAGGCGTCGGCGTAGTCCTGGGTGGTACCGGTTTTGCCGGCCACCGGCTGTCCCCAGAGGCGAGCCTTGGTGCCGGTGCCCCGCTCGACGTTGGCCTCGAGCACCTGGGTGACGAACCGGGCCACCTCCGGCGCCATGGCGGTCGACGGCGACGGCTGATGCTGAAGGATCACCTGCCCCTGAGCGTTCTCCACCTTCTCGACCAGGTACGGGGCGCTGTATTGGCCGTCGGCTGCGAACGCCGCGTAGGCGGCCGCCATCTTCATCGGGGTGACTTCCTCGGTGCCCAGCGGCATCGAGATGTTGGTGTCGATGCCGGTGATCCCGAGCTTGCCGACAAAATCGACCACCTTGCCCAGACCCACCCTCCGCCCCAACCGCACGAACGCGCAGTTGCTCGACTTCACCGTCTGTTCCTGCAGGCTGGTGGTTGCACCCGACGAGCCGTCGTAGTTGCTCACCGTGTAGGGGTTGGGAACCCCGCCCGGGTTGGGGAACGAGCAGGGTCCCGTGCCGTCGATGATGTCGTTGGGCACCTGCCCCTGGCTGAAGGCGGTCGCCAGCACGAACGGCTTGAACGACGACCCCGGCTGACGCCCCGGTTCCTGGGTGGCGGCATTGAACTGGTTCTCCCCACCGAGCGGACCGCCGACGAGCGCCTTCACCCGGCCACTGCCGGGTTCGACGGCCGCCAACGCCGACACGAACCGGCCACCGGTGTCGGGCGTCTTCGCCCGCACCGCCTCCTCAGCGTCGCCCTGCGCCTTGGGATCGAAGGTGGTGTAGACCTTCAGCCCACCCTTGTACAGCAGGTCCTCACCGATCTGCGGGTCGGCGATCAGCGTGCGCTTCACCTCTTCGACGAAATAGTTGGTGCCGATCGTCTGATTCTCGGTCACCCCGACCGGCACCGGGGTGAGAGTGGTGGGCAACGGTGCGGCGTTGATCGTTTCCTCGATATCGGGGGTAATCACGTCCAGCTGACGGAGCCGCTTGGCCACCAACGCCCGGCGGGACTTGGACGTGTCGGGGTTCTTGATCGGGTCGTACCTCGTCGGGTTGGGGATGATCGAGACCAGCAGGGCGATCTCGGGCCACTGCAGCTGATCGACCTCCTTGTTGAAGTACGTCTGGGAGGCGGCCTGCACGCCGTACGCCCGGTTGCCCAGGTAGACGATGTTGAGATAGCGCTCGAGGATCTGGTCCTTGGGCATCTGCTTCTCGAGACGAATGGCCAGCGCCGCCTCCTTCACCTTGCGCTCCACCGTCTGCTGGGTGCCGAGCAACGACTGCTTCACCAACTGCTGGGTGATCGTGGAGCCACCCTGGGAAATGTCGCCCGACTGGGTGTTGGCCACCAGCGCTCGCAGGGTGCCGCGAATGTTGACACCGTTGTGCTGGTAGAAGTTGCGATCCTCGATACCAACGACCGCTTCCTGAAGCTGTTTGGGCATCTTGGACAGCGGCACCAGCTCGCGGTCCTCGGCCCGACGCAGGATGGCCAGCTCGTTACCGTCGGCGTCGTAGACGACCGAGCGGGAGTTCAGCTGCTCCAGGATGATGTCGGGCTGTTCGGGAACGCTGGCCAGATGGGCGGTCGAGCCGACCTGCTGGGCGAGCATTCGGGTAGCAACCACGGTGCCCGCCACGCCGACCGCCATGGTCACCAGGATACGGAGGATCGTGCCCGATTTGGAAAGAAGGGTGCGCCACACAGTCTTCCCATGGTACTTGCGGCGTCGACGACCCCCACAGCGGGCGGGCTGTGGGGCCCTCAGCTAGAAGTCGTCGTCGAAGCCGACCGTACCCTCGACGCCCACCTGATAGGAGGCGACGGTGCGTTCGAAGAAGTTGGTCAGCTCCTGCACGTCCTGGAGGTCGAGGAACCCAAACGGGTTCTGCGAGCCCCACTTGGGCGCGTAGCCCAGGGCGCCGAGACGCTGATCGGCGACGAACTGCAGGTACTCGCGGGTGTCGGCCAGGCTCAGCCCGGTGACGCCCTGGCTGAGCAGGTCCTCGGCGAAGGCGTACTCGCACTCGACCGCTTCGGTCATCATCTGGCGCACCTCGGCCTCGAGCTCGTCGTCGAAGAGGTCGGGCTCCTCCTCGCGCACCTGCTCGACGACCGCCAGGGCGAAGTTCATGTGCATCGACTCGTCACGAAACACCCAGTTGGTGCCGCTGGCCAGGCCGTTGAGCAGCCCCTTGGAGCGCAGGAAGTACACGTACGCAAATGCGGCGAAGAAGAACAGCCCCTCGATGCAGCTACCGAAGCAGATCAGGTTGAGCAGAAACGCCCGGCGCTCCTCACGGGTGTTCAGCTCGTCGAGCTCGGAGATCGAGCCGATCCATTTGAAGCAGAAGTCGCCCTTGGCCTTGATCGACGGGATGTTGTCGATGGCGGCGAACGCCTGGTTGCGCTCCTCGGGGTTGGGCAGATAGGTGTCGAGCAGCGTCAAATAGAACTGGACGTGCAGCGCCTCTTCGTAGAGCTGACGCGAGAGGTACATGCGGGCTTCGGGGCTGTTGATGTGCTGGTACAGGTTGAGCACCAGGTTGTTGGACACGATCGAGTCGCCGGTGGCGAAGAACGCCACCAGGCGGCTGATCAGGTGCTGTTCGGCCGGGGTGAGGCGGGTGTTGAGGTCGGTGACGTCGTCGGCGAAGTCGACCTCGTCCACCGTCCAGGTGTTGCGGATGGCGTTCTGGTACATGTCGTAGAACTCGGGGTAGCGCATGGGGCGCAGCGTCAGGTTGAACCCCGGGTCCAACAGAGCGGCCCCGCCGGTCGAGCGCTGCTCTGCGGTCGCCGGTGCGGTCGGCTCCAGCGCCGGCGCCGCAGCGCCGTCGATGTAGGGGGTCTGGCTTGCAATGGGCGTTTCAGACAGTGCGGTACTGGTCATGGACATGGGCGCGGTTGCTCCTTCGAGGGTGATGGTGTGGTTGGCGTTCGGCGCTACTGGCAGGAGTCGCAGGACTCGGGGTTCTCCAGCGAGCAACTCACCGCGTCGCCGTCGGTGCTGGTCGACTGCGAGGTCGCCTTGGTGGTGTTGGTCTGGTTGATGCGGGTCGCCGGACGTGACCGCAGGTAGTAGGTGGTCTTCAGCCCCTGCTTCCAGGCGTACAGGTACATCGACGACAACTTGCCGATGTTGGGGGACTCCATGAACAGGTTGAGCGACTGGCTCTGGTCGATGAAGGCGCCGCGATCGGCGGCCATGTCGATCAGGCTGCGCATCGGCAGCTCCCACGTGGTGCGGAAGCGCTCCCGGATATCGGCCGGGATCTCCTCGATGTGGGCGATCGAGCCCTCGGAGCGCTTGATGGCGCCGGTGACGTCCTCGTTCCACAGCCCCCGGCTTTGCAGCTCCCGCACCAGATAGGTGTTGACCTGAAGGAACTCGCCCGAGAGGGTCTCCCGCTTGAACAGGTTGGACACCTGGGGCTCGATGCACTCGTAGCACCCGGCGATCGAGGCGATCGTCGCCGTGGGGGCGATGGCGATCATCAACGAGTTGCGCAGGCCGACCTGGGCGATGCGGGCCTTGAGGGCACCCCAGCGGTCGGGGTCGGTCGGGGTCACGCCCCACAGGTCGAACTGCAGGTCGCCCTTGGCGGCCCGGGTTTCGGCGAATGCGCTGTGGGCACCGGAGGTCTCGGCCAGCGTCGCCGAAGCGGTCAGGGCGTGGAAGTAGATCTCCTCGGAGATGCGGGCGGACAACACCCGGGCCTCGGGCGAGTCGAAGGCCATCTTCAGCTTGAAGAACACGTCCTGGAGGCCCATCAGGCCCAACCCGACCGGGCGCCACTTGGCGTTGGAGTTGCCGGCCGCGTCGGTGGGATAGAAGTTGATGTCGACCACCCGGTCGAGGAAGGGCAGCGCAAGGGCCACCACGTCGCCCAACCGCTCAAAGTCGAAGGCGAGTTCGCCGGCGCTGTTGGGCCGCACCATCGCCGACAGGTTGACAGAGCCCAGGTTGCACACCGCTGTCTCGGCCTGGTTGGTCACCTCGAGGATCTCGGTGCACAGGTTGGACAGGTGCACCACGTTGCCGGGGGTGCCGGTCTGGTTGCACTTGGTGTTGGAGGCGTCCTTGAAGGTCATCCAGCCGTTGCCGGTCTGGGCCAGGCTGCGCATCATCTTGGCGTACAGCTCACGGGCCGGAACCTGGCGGACATAACGCCCCGCCGACTCGGCCTCGGCATAGGCGGCGCGGAACTCGTCGCCGTAGAGGTCGACCAGCTCGGGCACCTCCTTGGGGTCGAACAGCGACCACTGCCAGTCCTTCTCCACCCGCTCCATGAACAGGTCGGGCACCCAGTTGGCGACGTTGAGGTTGTGGGCCCGCCGGGCGGCGTCGCCGGTGTTGTCCTTGAGGTCGAGGAACTCCTCGACGTCCGCGTGCCAGCTTTCGAGGTAGACGCACGCGGCGCCCTTGCGGCGACCGCCCTGGTTGACCGCCGCCACCGAGCTGTCGAGGGTCTTGAGGAACGGCACGATCCCGTTGGACAGGCCATTGGTGCCCTTGATCAGCGAGCCACGCGCACGGATGCGGGAGAACGACAGGCCGATGCCACCGGCGTGCTTGGACAGGCGGGCCACGTCCTTGTATCGGTCATAGATGGCGTCGAGTGAGTCCTCCGGGCTGTCGAGCAGATAGCAGCTCGACATCTGCGGGTGGGAGGTGCCCGAGTTGAACAGCGTGGGGCTGGACGGCAGGTACTCGAGCGCCGAGATCAGGTTGTAAAACTCGATCGCCTCGCTGGTGCTCGTCGCCAGGCCGCAGGCGACGCGCATGAGGAAGTACTGCGGGTTCTCGGTGACCTTGCGCTCGGTCGGGTGGCGCAACAGGTAGCGGTCGTACACGGTGCGTAGGCCGAAGAACTCGTAGTTCCAGTTGCGCTCCGGCGCGATGGCGGCGTCGAGCTCGGCTGCGTTGGCGGCGACGAACTTCGACGTTGTTGCGCCGATCAGGCCCTCGGCGGTGCCGAGGGCAACCGACTCGGAGAACGATCCGACGCCCAGGCGGGCGACCTCCTCGTCGATGATCACGCCCAGCAGGCGGGCGGCCAGACGGCTGTAGTTGGGCTCCTCGGAGATCAACGCCGCCGCGGTGCGCACCGCCAGGTGGTCGAGCTCCTCGGTGGTCGAACCATCGACCAGCCCGGAGATGGTGCGCAGCGCCACACGCATCGGGTCGACGGCGTCCAGGCCGTCGGCGCAGCGCTCGACGCGGGCAACGATCTTGTTGAGGTCGATCGCATCGAGGCTGCCGTCCCGCTTGCGTACCCGCATTCGCGGCATCTCGCCCAGAGTGGCGTCGCCAAGCCCGGACGGGTCGTCCAGGGCGATCGAACGAAGGTCTTCCTGGATGGCCATGTGCTCCCCTACCCCTACATCTTGTGGTGAACTGCCGTCCTGAGGTCTGTTGACCCCACATCTTGGGTGGCAGGCATGTAATTACAGCCATGGAACTACGGACGTGTCAACGGTAACGGTGGAGAATCTCCAAGACCCTTGCGCTGTCGCTGAATATGAGATGGGACCCGGCCGGGCATCTCCGCCAGACTGGAACCCATGGCCCCCCTCAACTCCGACTCCACTCCCCAGGACGGGCACTACCCGACCGTGCCGTCGAGGGCCGACTACCCCGAACTC
This sequence comes from Candidatus Neomicrothrix sp., assembly GCF_035329545.1. Taxonomy (NCBI): domain Bacteria; kingdom Bacillati; phylum Actinomycetota; class Acidimicrobiia; order Acidimicrobiales; family Microthrixaceae; genus Candidatus Neomicrothrix; species Candidatus Neomicrothrix sp. Next base: position 6,128 of record NZ_DAOLGP010000044.1, on the reverse strand, counting down.
GAACGGGGGATCCTGGCCCGCTGGGCCGCCGACGGCACCTTCCAGGCATCGATCGACGCCCGCAGCCCCGACGATGAGTTCGTCTTCTACGACGGCCCGCCCTTCGCCAACGGACTCCCCCACTACGGCCACCTGCTCACCGGCTACGTGAAGGATGTCGTGCCCCGCTACCAGACGATGCGGGGCAAGCGGGTGGAGCGCCGCTTCGGCTGGGACTGCCACGGCCTACCCGCCGAGATGGAGACCGAGCGCCAGCTGGGCGTGGCCGGCCACGCGGCGATCAACGAGTACGGCGTGGACCGCTTCAACGACGCCTGCCGCACGTCGGTGTTGCGCTACACCGGCGAATGGGAGCGCTACGTCACCCGGCAGGCCCGCTGGGTCGACTTCGACAACGATTACAAGACGATGGACCTCACCTACATGGAGTCGGTGATCTGGGCCTTCAACCAGCTGTACGAGAAGGGCCTGATCTACGAGGCCAAGAAGGTGATGCCCTACTCCTGGGGCGCCGAGACCCCCCTGAGCAACTTCGAGATCCGCCTCGACGACGCCATGCGCCCCCGCCAGGACCCGGCACTCACCGTGGCGTTCGCGCTGACCGCGCCCGACGCCGCCGTCCTCAGCCAGGCCGCCGGCCTGGCCGGGCCCGACACCCCGGTCGTGCTGCTCGCCTGGACGACCACCCCCTGGACCCTCCCGGCCAACCAGGCCCTCGCCGTCGGCGAGGACATCGCCTACGACCTGGTCGAGCTGAACGGCGTCGTCCACGTCATCGGCAGCGACGTGCGGGACAACTACGAGCGCGAGCTGGGCGAGGGCACGCTGGTGGGCGCCGTCACCGGCGAGGCGTTGGTCGGCCTTCGCTACGTGCCGCTGTTCGACTACTTCGCCAGCGAAGCGGACGAGCGGGGCGCCTTCCGGGTGCTGACCGCCGATTTCGTCGACACCACCGACGGCACGGGCATCGTGCACATCGCCCCCGGCCACGGCGAGGACGACCAGCGCCTCGGCACCGAGGCCGGGCTGGAGATGATCTCACCGGTCGACGAGAAGGGCCGCTACACGGCCGAGGTGACCGACTGGGCCGGCACCAACGTGCTCGACGCCAACCCGCTGATCATCGCCGCCCTCAAGGAGCGCGGCGTCGTTCTGCGCCAGGAGACCTACGACCACAACTATCCCCACTGCTGGCGCACCGACACCCCGATCATCTACCGGGCGGTGTCGTCGTGGTTCGTCGAGGTCACCGCCATCCGCGACCGCCTGGTCGACCTGAACCAACAGATCAGCTGGATCCCCGACCATGTGCGCGACGGCCAGTTCGGCCAGTGGCTGGAGGGCGCCCGCGACTGGTCGATCTCCCGCAACCGGTTCTGGGGCACGCCGATTCCCGTGTGGCGCAGCGACGACCCCGCCTACCCGCGCATCGACGTCTACGGCTCGCTCGACGAGCTCGAAGCCGACTTCGGGGTGCGTCCGGACGAGCTGCACCGCCCCACCATCGATGAGTTGGTGCGTCCCAACCCGGACGATCCAACCGGCAAGTCGATGATGCGTCGGGTCGCCGAGGTGTTCGACTGCTGGTTCGAGTCCGGGTCGATGCCCTTCGCCCAGGTGCACTACCCCTTCGAAAACGCCGAGTGGTTCGACGAGCACAGCCCGGCCGACTTCATTGTCGAGTACATCGCCCAGACCCGCGGCTGGTTCTACACCCTGCACGTTCTGGCCGGTGCGCTGTTCGACCGTCCTGCGTTCTCCAACGTGATCTGCCACGGCGTCGTGTTGGACCACGAGGGCCGCAAGCTGTCCAAGCGACACCGCAACTACGCCGACCCCGAAGAGGTGATGGAGTCGATCGGTTCGGACGCGCTGCGCTGGCACCTGATGAGTTCGCCGGTGATCCGTGGCGGCGACCTGAAGGTGTCCGAGGACGGCGCCGAGTTCAACGAGGTGGTGCGGCTGGTCCTCAACCCGATCTGGAATACCTTCAGCTTCTTCACCACCTACGCCAACATCGACGGCTATCGGGCCCGGTTCCGCGCCGACGCCACCGGTGCGCTCGACCGCTACCTGTTGGCCAAGACCGCCCGGTTGCGCGACGCAATGACCGAGGCGCTGGACACCTACGACATCCCCGGCGCCTGCAACCAGGTCACCAGCTACCTCGATGCGCTCACCAACTGGTACGTCCGACGCTCCCGCGACCGGTTCTGGGCGCCGGCATCGGGTCCCGATGCATCGGGCGCCGACAAAGCCGACGCCTACGACACGCTGTACACGGCGCTGAGCACGCTGTGCCGCCTGGTGGCACCGCTACTGCCCATGGTGGCCGAAGAGGTGTTCACCGGCCTGACCGGGGAGCGGTCCGTGCATCTGACCGATTGGCCGGAACCGGACGAGCTGCCGGCCGACCCCGAGCTGGTCGACGCCATGGACCGGGTGAGGGCGGTCGCCTCCGCCGTGCTCTCCCAGCGTGAGGACCGGCGCCTGCGCACCCGCCTGCCGCTGGCCGAGCTGGTCGTTGCCGGTGCAAGCGCCCACTCCTTGGAGCCCTTCACCGGCCTGATCGCCGACGAGCTCAACGTCAAGACGGTGCGCCTCGAGGACGACGCATCCGCCTTTGCCCAGGCCGTGCTGCGCCCCAACGCCCGCCTGCTCGGGCCCCGCCTGGGCAAGTCGGTGCAGCAGGTGCTGGCCGCTGCGCGTGCCGGCGACTGGGCCACCGGCCCCGACGGCACGGTCGAGGCTGCCGGCGAAGTGCTCGCACCCGAGGAGTACGAGCTGGCGATGGTATCGACCGGCGACGACGACGCACGGGCGACCACCGCCGTGCGCATGGTCGATCCCGAGGGGCACGCCGTCGACCTGGGGCTGGTCGTCAGCCTGGACCTGACGCTGACCGACGAACTGATCGCCGAGGGACGCTCCCGCGATGTGGTGCGCGCCATCCAGCAGGCCCGCAAGGACGCCGGGTTCCGGTTGACCGATCGTATTCGCGTGTCGGTGGCCAGCGACTCGCCCGAGCTTGCGGCGGCGATCGAAGCTCATCGCGGTCACATCGCTGCGGCGACCTTGGCCGACGAGTTCGAATTCGTCGAGGGCGACCGGGTCGAACGCCTGAGCCGGAAGGTGGACGTCGACGGGGCGCATCTGGCCTTCGAGGTAGCTCAGCTGGGGTGAACCACCCAGGGTGGCTGGCCGCTGACGGACCGTCGAAACTTCCTCCTGCACGACCAAATCTCGCTGTCAAAGTGCTTGTAGGTGCCGTTCCAACCTACGTACGATGAGCGCGACACCGCGACGATCGACTGTCATCCCACCTCCAACCGTGTAGCAGCCCGTCGTCGTGGTTGATGGCTCACTCAAACGAGCCGCGACAGGGGAGGCACACCGGTGCCTCCCCTGCCTCGCGCCGAGGTCCCCACCCGACGGTTCGATTTTTGGCGGTCTGGGTACTGATCACCCGTGGGACTACGCCGGACATCATCGAACGCCGCCCGTCGGGGCGGCCTGGCCATCGGCGGGGGCTTTATGGCCGTGCTCGTCGCCTTGGCCTGCGCCGTCGTCCTCATGCTGAGCGGCATCATCCCGGTGTTCGGGCGGTCCACGACCGTCGACCGCACACAGACGCCGGTGTTGCAACGGATCGCCAAGCTCAATCAGTTCACGGCTGCGACCGGCACGTTTCAGGTGATCGTCGACATCGAGGACGACGTGGGAGGCCTGCCATCCATTCTCGCCGGCGAACGCACCCTGATGGTGGCCTCCGGCGAGGTCGAGGCCGAGGTTGACTTCACCGGCCTCAAGTCCGACGCCATCGTGGTCGACGATGCCGACGGCTCCGTCGTGGTCACCATCCCTCCCCCCACGCTGACCTCGGCCCGCATCGACAACTCAAAAACGCGCGTCTACAGCCGGGAGCGCGGGCTGCTCAACCGGGTCGAGGACCTCGTCTCCGACCAGCCGGTCGACGACCAGGCGCTGTACGTCGAGGCCGAGAACCGGATGGAGGATGCAGCCGCTGCCAGCGACCTGTCCGGCCTCGCCCGACGCAACACCGAGGACATGTTGGTGGCGATGTTGGGCTCGGTCGGCTACGACGACGTGACCGTCGTGTTTGACTCAAACGACGCACCCCGGCGGTCGGAAGAGGCGGTCGACCCTGGCGCCAACGGCTGACGGTCTCTCGACCGACATTGATCTAGACGGGCAGCGCCTCAAGCTGGTCGTTGAGCACCCCGACCGGGCGGCCGGCCGACAGCACCATCGCCACCTGGGAGGCAGCGGCGTGACGGCGGGCCTCGACCTCGCCGATACCCTCGTCGGGCGTGGAATAGGCGAGCTGGTCGAGCGACCAGCCCACGGCGCTGACCGGCGTACCCGGAACGGTCGACGCGGCGGCGCCCCGAACCTGGGACTCGGAGACCAGCCCGACCAACTGGCCCGATTCGTTGGCCAACGGAAAGTACTCATACGCCGGGTTGGGGTCGACCACGTTGGCGAGAAACCACCCCGACGGTGCCCAAGCCGCCTGGGCGGGGGCCACCGGCCCCATCCGATCGCCAACACACCCCAGCACCGGCGCGCGCTTGGACCACACGTCCGAGGCGATCACCAGGAAACCGCCGACGACCAGCGCCCACCAGGCGGACAGCCCAAGAAGCGGACGGCCCCACCACAAGAACAGCGCGCTCACGCTCATCAGCGACAGCCCGAGGGACAACCCCGAATAGCTGACCGCCCGCTGGGCCAGCGACCGGTTGCCCGAACCCCACCAGACCAGCGCCATCATCACCCGGCCGCCATCGAGCGGGAAGCCGGGCAGCAGGTTGATCACCACCATCGCCACGTTGGCCCAGGCCAGGGCCCCCAGGATGTCGGCGCTCAGCCAGGCCTCGGCGCCGATGGCAAACCGGTGACCCGCCACAGCGGCGACCGCACAACCGGCGGAGGCCAACGGCCCAGCCAGCGCCACCCAGAATTCCGACACCGGATCGGGCGGGGCGGATTCAAGCTCGGCGGCGCCACCGTAGAACAGCAGCGAGATCCGCCGAACACCGATCCCAAAATGCCGGGCAGCGATCGTGTGGCCGATTTCGTGGAGAAGTACCGAGGCCAGATACCCGACCACGAAGCTGAGCCCCATCGACACGGCGGTCGAGGTTTCAACGCCGGCTCGGCTCACCAGCGAGGTGGCGGTGATCCAGGCGATCAGCCCGCCGACGAGCAGCACTGACCATTGGATGTACAGCGGCACCCCAAAGAGGCGCCCGATTCGCAGGCTGGCTCGCACGGGCACATTCTACGGGCAGCGCGCTACCACCGGGCGTTCGCCCTGTGAGGAAGCTTGGTCGGCTCAGTGCACTTGGGCTGCGGGTTCGGGGGCGCTGATTTCGCCGACCGCTCGCACATCGGCCGGCGACAGGCGATCATGTCGCCATGAGCTTCTATACCGACCGCATCCTGCCGCCGATCATCGATCGCGTGCTCAGCACCGGACACGTGAAGAAGCACCGTTCCCACGTCATCCCCGGCGCGGTCGGCACCGTCGTCGAGCTGGGCTTCGGCACCGGCACCAACCTGGAGTTCTACGACGTCGACGCTGTCGACGAGGTGCTGGCGATCGACCCGGCCAGCGGTGCCCGCAACCGGGCGGCCGCCCGCATCAGCAACTGGCCCAAGCCGGTCCGTTGGGTCGCCCTCGACGGCGAGCACCTCCCCATGGAAGACGCCTCGGTCGACACCGTGGTGGCCGCCTTCACCCTGTGCACGATCCCCGACGTTGCGTCGGCGCTGGCCGAGGCGCGCCGGGTACTCAAGCCGAACGGTCAGCTGCGCTACCTGGAGCACGGTCTGCACGACGACTCCCGGGTGGCCGCCCGCCAGCGGCTCATCGAGCCGGTGTGGAAGGTGTTCTCCGGAGGATGCCACCTCACCCGCGACCCCGATGAGCTCGTGCGGGAGGCGGGTTTTGAGCTGATCGAGTCGACCCGTCACACCATGCCCGGACCACCCATCACCAACGCGCTCTATGAGGGCGTCGCCGTGCCGGCCGGGCACTCCTGACTGTGTGGGCGCTGAGGGACTCGAACCCCCGACCCCCTCCTTGTAAGGGAGGTGCTCTA
>NZ_DAOLGP010000043.1:160-28085 GCF_035329545.1 Candidatus Neomicrothrix sp. | reverse complement strand
CTCCCGCCTCGATCAGCTGAACGCTCGGACACAACAGGTTCACCGGTCCCACACTCCCGCCTCGATCAGCTGAACGCTCGGACACAACAGGTTCACCGGTCCCACACTGCCTGCCTACAGGCTGTCGATCAGGTGCTCGACCCGCTCGTCGTGGGCGAGGAACGGGTCCTTGCACAACACCGAACGTTGGGTCTGGTCGTTCAACTTCAGGTGGACCCAATCCACCGTGTAGTCGCGTTTGCGCTCCTTGGCCCGTCGGATGAACTCGCCCCGCAGGCGTGCCCGAGTGGTTTGGGGCGCCAGGTCGACCGCCTCGGCGATGGCGTAATCGTCGACCATGCGCTCGACGAGGCCCCTGCGCTGCAGCTTGTAGAACACCGAGCGGGTGCGGTCGATGTCGTGGTACTGCAGGTCGAGCAGGGCCAGCCGGGCGTCGCCCGGATCGAGGCCGTGGCGCTCCCGGTAGGCCTCGACCAGCTGGTACTTGATCACCCAGTCGAGCTCGGTGTTGAGCGTCATCGGATCGTCCTCGAGGCCGACCATGACGTGCTCCCACATCGCCAGCGCCTGCTTTTCCTGCGGGTTGAGCTCGTGGCTGGCGGCGTACCGAAGGGCCCGGTTGAGATACTCCCCTTGGATGTCGAGCGCTGAGGCCTCGCGCCCGTTGGCCAGACGCACCCGGGTGCGGCCGGTGAGGTCGTGGCTGATCTCGCGAATCGCCCGGATCGGATTCTCCAGGGTCATGTCACGCAGCACCACCGTCGGGTCCTCGAGCATGCGCAACATCAACATCGTTGCCCCCACCTTCAAATAGGTGGAGTATTCCGACATGTTGGTGTCGCCGACGATGACGTGAAGGCGTCGAAACCGCTCGGCGTCCGCGTGCGGCTCATCGCGGGTGTTGATGATCGGGCGGCTGCGGGTGGTGGCTGAGCTGACCCCCTCCCAGATGTGCTCGGCCCGCTGGGACACCGAGAAGTGTGATCCCCGACTGGTCGTGATCACCTTGCCAGCACCGGCATAGATCTGCCGGCTGACCAGGAACGGGATGAGCACCTCGGTGTAATGGGCCAGGTCCTCCGAGCGGTTGGTCAGGTAGTTCTCGTGGCAGCCGTAGGAGTTGCCGGCCGAGTCGGTGTTGTTGCGGAACAGATAGACGTCACCGCGGATGCCCTCGTCGTGCAGGCGCTGTTCGGCCGAACCCAGGAGCTGTTCGAGGATGCGCTCGCCGGCCTTGTCATGGGCGATCAGGTCGTTCAACGAGTCGCACTCGGGCGTGGCGTACTCGGGGTGCGAGCCGACGTCGAGGTACAGGCGGGCGCCGTTGGCCAGAAAGACATTGGAGGAGCGGCCCCAGCTGACCACCCGCCGGAACAGGTAGCGGGCCACCTCGTCCGGACTGAGCCGTCGTTGGCCGCGCAGGGTGCAGGTCACGCCGTACTCGGTCTCGATCCCCATGATCCGGCGCTGCATCGACCGCAGGCTACTCAGGCCCAGCCGTTTTTGGAGCCGGTCTTCAGGTGCCGTCGTCCGAGTCGGCCTCCGGGGCCTTCTCGTCGTCGTTCTCGGCCTCCGCCGATGCGTCGGTTTCGGCGGTCGACAGGTCGGTGGCACCGGTATCGGTGGTGACCGTTGCAGCGAGGGGTATCTCCTCGACGTCGGACGCCCCATTACCGGAACCGGACTGGTCGCTCCCGCCCACCTCACCGCCGAGCAGTTCGGCGACCTCGTCAACGGTCAGCCGGCGAAATGCCCGATGCTCGACGTTGCGGTCCAGCACCGCCACCTCCAGGTCGCCCGCCGACAGGCTGCGGTCGGGCCCGGCCAGGGCCAAAGCGGCCAGTCGCAGGCCGTCCGCCAAGCTCGGCGTGGCTTCGAACTCGCTGGCCACCCGGTTCCGAACCGCCTCGGCGTCACCGCCCAACACGGTGAAGCTGGCCTCGTCGATCAGTGTGCCGTCGTAGAGGATGTGGAACAGCCGGTCATCGTCGGGCCCGTTCGACACCTCGGCGATCAGGATCTCCACCTCCATCGGCTTCATCTCGTGGGTGAAGACGTTGCCCAGGCTCTGGGCATAGCCGTTGGCCAGGCTCCGCCCGTCCACGTCCTCACGGCTGTAGGCGTAGCCCTTGAGGTCGGCGCTGCGCACCCCGGCGATGCGGAGCTGGTCGAACTCGTTGTATTTGCCGACGCCGGCAAAGGCGATGCGGTCGTAAATCTCGTAGATCTTGCGCAGCAGGCGGCTGGGGTTCTCCGCACAGATCAGGATGGCCTCGTCACAGGACATGCCGATCAGGCTGCGACCGCGGGCGATCCCCTTGCGGGCGTAATCGGCCCGGTCCTTCATCACCTGCTCGGGGGCGACGTAGAACGGCTGGGTCATGGTGCTCCGATCGAAGACAAACGTAGGGAGGGTGCGGGGGACATGGGTCAGCGGCGCCGGGCGGCGCTAGCGCCGTTCCCGCAGGCGCTCGATGAGTGCCTCGGTGCGCTCGGCCAGGCCCGAGTCGTCGATGCGTTCGAAGCCGCGGGCGGTGATGGTGGCCACGATCGGGTAGATACCCCGCAACAGGTCGGGGCCCCCGGTGGCCGAGTCCTCCTCGGCCGCCTGGTAGAGCGCTTCGAGCACGAGGTCGACGGCGGCGGCCTCGCTCAGGTCCCGCCTCCATCCCATCTTGACGACGGTGCCGGCGTGCAGGCTGCCCGACCCGGTGGCCGTATGATCGGCCTCCTCGTAGCGCCCGCCGGTCACGTCGTACTGGAACAGCCGGCCCTCGCCTCGCTTCAGGTCGTAACCGGCGAAGATCGGTACGACCGCCAGGCCCTGCATGGCCATCGGCAGGTGCTGGGCCACCATCTGGCTCAGCTGGTTGGCCTTGCCCTCCAGTGACAGGTGATCGCCTTCCACCTTCTCGTAGTGCTCGAGTTGCAGCTGGAACAGCCGGACCATCTGCACGGCCGGACCTGCCGCACCGGCGATGGCGACGCCGCTGTAGCGGTCGCCGGGGAAGACCTTCTCGATGTTGCGGTGGCTGATCAGGTTGCCCGAGGTGGCCCGACGATCACCGGCCATGATCACGCCGTCTGCGAAGCGGACCGCCAGACACGTCGTACCGTGCGGGACGGCAAGGGTGGCGTCGCCCGAGGGGACGGGTGCGCTCAGGCCGCTGTTGCGCACCAGTCGGGCAAAGTCGGGGCCTGGGTCGTCACCCGGCGAGAAGGTGGGGAGGTTCATCGCCAGTCAGCGTAGCGGCGAGGACCCGACGCCCGGTTAGACCGACGGCAGCGGGCCCTCGACCAGCCAGGTCACCCCGATCGAGTCCTTGCGCCCCCGTTGGCTGGACAGGGTCATGAACTTGCGGTCGGGTGACACGGTGGGGCCGGTGATCTCCGAGCCATCGTGACCCTCGACCCGCAGGATCGGGACGGCGGAGCCATCGAGGCCGAGTGCAACCAGCTCCATATTGCCGCCGTCCTCGGCGGTCAACAGCGTTGCCGACGGACCGTCCCACCACAGGTTGTCGACGCCGGTCAGCACGTCCCCGTCTCCGGTGGCGCCGTCTCCGCTTGCCCGGTAAACGATCGACATCTCGTTGCTGGCCGGGTCGTAGGCCCACACCGTGTTGTCCAGCTTGGTCGAGAAGAAGATCTTGCCGTCGCCGAGCGCGATGCCCTCCCCGCCCGCATACGGGGTGGAGTCGGCCACCTGGGTTCGCGTGGCCATTTCCGCCGCCGACGGGTCGGGCACCTCCGCCCACGTCACCGCTCCGGTGCCGTCGATGCTTCCGCCCTTCACCACCGCAACCTCGAGGGTGCCGGCGCCCAGATCGGGCCACGACGACGGAGTGAAGCGGTAGAAGCGACCGTCGGGCTGGTCCTCGGTCAGGTAGACCGCCTTGCCGGCCTCGTCCACCCCTGCGGCCTCGTGCTTGAACACGCCCAACGCCGGCCGAGCCTCGCCGCTGTTCTCGACGGTCGGATCGGCCTCCCACACACGACCCTGGTCAAACTCCTCGCCCGACAGCCAGGTGCCCCAAGGGGTGGGGCCGCCGGCGCAGTTGAGGGTGGTGCCACCGAGGATGCGATGGGCGGCGATCACCTTGCCGTCGTCGGACAGATGGATGGCGCTTGCGCCGCCACCGTTGTCGGAGGCGGCCTCGTGGTTGATGGCCACCCACCAACCGTCGTCGTCCGGGTCGGCGAACGTGGCGGCGCCGTCGGGCGCCGGCGACCAGACGTAGTTGGTCGAGCCGACCTTCTCGCCGGTACGGGCCAGCACGGTGGCGCTCCACCCGGCGGGCACCAACAGGCCGTCGGCACCGGAGTCGATCGTCGGCTTGGACCACGACGCCGGGGTCGACGGCGCGGACGTTGGCACTCCGTTCGTCGAGGTGGACGTCGTCGTCTTCTTCTTTGAACCGGACGTGGACGCGGTGTCGCCGCCATCGGAGCTGCAGCCGGCGCCGACGAGCAAGGCGCCGATCGGCGCTCCGGCCAAGGCGGCCAGCAGCCGACGCCGGGACGAATCGGGTGGGTGCTGCGAACTCATCGCTCCCCCACCTGTGCTTACTCGCCGCCTTTTTGCACGTAGGACTTCACGAAGTCCTCGGCGTTGGTCTCGAGGACTTCGTCGATCTCGTCGAGAAGATCATCGAGCTCGGCCTTCAGCCGCTCGCCGGTCTCGGCCGCCTGGCCACCGGGCACTGCCTCATCGACCTGTTCATCCTCCGCCTGACGGGATGGTGTCGCCTTGCGCTGTGTTTCTCGTTCGGCCATCAGCCCTCCTGGGTCAGGCCGCAACTTAGTCCAGCCGTGTGACTTTTTAGCGCGGGTAAGCGGCCTCCCCCGCTTATCTCGCCCACACGCGTCTGGCGGAACGCGCCGACCAACTCGAAGCCTCGTCGTCAGGCCGACGTGGCGGCGCAGTTCCCGTCCCGGGTCAGCGCGACGGGAAGGCGCCCTCGACCAGCCAGGTCACCCCAATCGAGTTGGCGCTCCCCCGCTGGCTGGACAGCGTCATGAACCGGCGATTCGGTGAGACGGTGGGGCCGGTGATCTCCGAGCCACCATGACCCTCGGCCCGCAGGATCGGAACGGCCGAGCCATCGAGGCCTAGCGCAACCAACTCCATGTTGCCGCCGTCCTCGGCGGTCAACAGCGTGGAGGACAGGTCGTCCCACCACAGGTTGTCCACCCCGGTCAACACGGCGCCGGCGCCGGCCCGGTACACGATCGTCATCACACTGCTGGCCGGGTCATAGGCCCACACCGTGTTGTCGTGCTTGGTCGAGAAGAAGATCTTGCCGTGGCCGAATGCGATGCCCTCCCCGCCCGCATACGGGGTGGACTCGGCCACCTGAGCACGGGTGTCGGTCGTCGCCGCTGACGGGTCGGGCACCTCGGCCCAGGCGACCGACCCCGTGCCACCGATGGTGCCACCGCTCACGACGGCCACCTCGAGGGTTCCAGCGTTCAGGTTGGGCCACGACCTTGGTGTGAAGCGGTAGAGGCGACCGTCGGGCTGGTCCTCGGTCATGTAGATCCCCTTACGGGCTTCGTCCACCGCCGCCGCCTCGTGGGCGAAGACGCCCATCGCTGGTCGCAGCTCACCGCTGTTCGCGATCGTCGGGTTGGCCTCCCAGATACGCCCCCGAACAACCTCCTCCCCCGAGAGCCAGGTGCCCCACGGGGTGGCGCCACCGGCGCAGTTGTAGGAGCTGCCGCCGATGATGCGATGTGCGGCGATCACTTCGCCGTCCTCGGAAAGATGGATGGCGCTCGCCCCACCGCCGCTGCGGGAGCTGGCCTCGTGGTTGATCGCCACCCACCACCCCACGCCACCCGGATCGACGAACGAGGCGGCGCCATCGGGGGCGGCCGACCACACGTAGTTGGTGGAGCCCACCTTCTCACCGGTACGGGCCAACACCTTGGTGCTCCAGCCCTGGGGCACCCACAGGCCGTCAGCGCCGGAATTGACCACCGGCTGGGTCCACGAGACGGGGGGCACAACCGTCGTCGGTGTCGCCGTCGTCGCTGTGCCCGTCGTCGACGTGGTCGACCCGGGGGGTGGGGTGGTGACGGCGTTGCAATCAGCGGCGACGAGCAGAGCGCCAGCGGGCAATCCAGCCAAGGCGGCCAGCAGACGACGCCGGGAGGTGTCGGGCGGGTGTTGATGCTTCATTGGTCCCCCTCAGAGATCTATTCCCACCTAATGGAACGCACTATTCACCCCAGGCGCCAGCCACCGTGACGCTGCCATCGCAGCTCTTCATCGCCATCGCATCGCTCCGCTGCAGGCCCGATATCAATCCCGCTACGGATAGCCCCCGACACGTTCGCCAGATGCCCGAACGTCGTACACAGTGTCGCAGAACCCTGTTTGCTTGTCACTGGTCCTCTTCATACTGGGGTACATGAGTTCGATGGTGTGGGCGCTTGACGCGAGGACGGTGATCGACCGGATCAACCTGGGTCTTGATGGGTTGTTTGCTGCCGGTGTGGCGCCGGTTGACGGCCCCGATGCCATCGTGTGGTTGCGTGAGGTTGAGGTGTTACGTCGGCAGGTTGACGCTGCGGCCACGGCGTTGGTGGGTGCGATCGACCGGGCCGGGCTGTATGTGGATGACGGGCACGCGTCGGCCATGGTGATGGCCAAGCATCACGCCAAGCTGTCCGGGGCGGAGGCATCGGCACGTGAGAAGACCGCTAGGGCGTGCCGCTCGCTGCCGAAGCTGGCCGACGCGTGGGCCGATGGTGAGATCGGAACCGATCAGATGCACCTGTTGGGCCGGGTGCATACCAATCCTCGGGTCGCACCCGCGATGGAAGCCCGCCAACACCAGTTCCTTGCCGATGCCAACATCCTGTCGGCCAGGCAGTTCGAGTTGACGACCCGCCAGTGGGAACGCCTGATCGACGAGGACGGCCCCGAACCGGCCAACGAACGCAACCACACCAACCGCAACACCAAACTGGTCCAGAACCCGTGGGACAACTCCTGGGACCTCACCGGGTTCTTCGCGTCGATCCAGGGTGCTGAGATGCGCGAGATCCTCGATCGGTACATCGACGCCGAATTCCGGGCGGACTGGGCCGGAGCCAAAACCCGCCTCGGTGACGCCGTCACGAACGCCGATTTGGAACGCACCCCGCCCCAACGTCGTGCCGACGCGTTGCACCGGCTGTTCCAAGACCCAGCATCAGCACCCGACGGTGCCGTCCCGCCCGGGTTCGTCCACAACATCCACTGGACAGCAACCGCCTACGAGGAAATGCTCGACGCGATCGACGCCGACCGGGCACCCAAGTTCGACCCCGACAGCTACATGTGTCGCACCGGTGACAGTCACGGCGTTGACCCGACCGAAGCGGCCACCAACAGCCTCGACGGTCTCGCCGCCCAGATCCGCCGCATGATCGTCGATGCCGCCGGTGTGGTCATCGACCTCGGCCGGGCCCGACGGTTCACCGGTTCGGCCCGCACCGCCGCCACCGCCGGCCACACCTGTTGTGTCTGGCCCGGCTGCACCGTCCCGGCCAGCGCCTGTGAGGTCGACCACCTCCACGAACACGGCCGTGGTGGCCCAACCAGCCCGTCAAACGCGGCACCGTTGTGCGGCAAACACAACCGCTGGAAACAACAGTCACTTCAAGGGCGCGGCTTCCGGATCCACCGCAAGCCCGACGGCACCTGGCACACCACCCGCCCCGACGGCTCCCAACTCGAATGAGCGCAGCTGGAAGGACCGGCAACCTGCAGGACCAGGGGGAAAGGTCAGCTCGAATGAGCAGCGACTCGAACCACCCGAAACTGGGTCAGCTCGAAGCGTTCAGCTTGGCCAACAGCTCGGCTGCGTCCGCGCTGGCCGCCACCATCTCGCCCAGGATCGCTTCGGTGCCACGGGTGGGCTCCATCATCGGCACCCGCGACAGCGATGAGGAACCGGTGTCGAACACGATCGAATCCCAGTTGGCCGTCACCACCTGATCGGTGAACCGCGCGAGCACAGTGCCCCGGAACCACGCCCTAGTGTCGGTGGGCGGCAGGTCGACGGCGGCGGCCACCTCCACGGCGCTCACCAGCGTGCGCAGGCCGGCCCGGAGGGCCAGGCAGCGATCGGGGCGCATGTCGTGGTATTGCAAGTCGAGTGCCCGCAGCTTGGGGGCGCCAGGTGGCAACTGGTGCCGCTCGGCGAACCCGCCCAGCAGCCGGCCTTTCGCCACCCAGTCCACCCGGTCGGCGGCACGCTGGCGGTCGTGCTCCAGGTCGTTGAGCACCCGCTCCCACTCGACGAGCACCTCGGCCAGCACGTCGTCGCCACCCACCGCCGAGGTGTCGCACTGCTCGCCCCAACCACGCGCCAGCGCGCACAGCTCCCGCTGGGCCCCCAGCGCCGTGATCGTGCGACCATCGAGCGTCTCGTAGGTTTCGCTCAGGCTCAGGTCCCAGCTGATGTGGCGCAGGGTGGCGACCGGGGTCACCGGCCGAAGCTCGCCCATCGGCCAGTCGTCCTCGATCATCGCCAGCACGATCGAGGTGGTCGCCAGCTTCATCCAGGTGGCCCATTCCGACATGTTGGCATCACCGATGATCACGTGTAGGCGTCGGTAGCGGCGCGGGTCGGCGTGGGGTTCGTCCCGGGTGTTGATGATCGGCCGCTTCAGCGTCGTTTCGAGGCCAACCTCCTCCTCGAAGAAGTCGGCACGTTGGCTGAGCTGGTAGGTGACGTCCTTTCGGCCGGGCAGCTCGCTCCCCACCTTGCCTGCGCCGCAGAACACCTGGCGGGTGACCAGGTGCGGAGTGGCGCGGGCGACGATCCGGTTGAACGGGACGTTGCGGTCCATCACGTAGTTCTCGTGGGTGCCGTAGCTGTTGCCCTTGCCGTCGGAGTTGTTCTTGTGGACGATCACCTCCTGGCCGTCCTCCAAGATGGCGTTGGCGGCGGTCATCGCCCGGCGCAACACCTCCTCCCCGGCCCGGTCCCACACCACGCCATCGCGCGCCGATGCCACCTCGGGCGAGGAATATTCGGGGTGGGCGTGGTCGACGTAGAACCGTGCCCCGTTGGTCAGCACGGCGTTGACCAGGTGAGTTTCCACCTCAGGCGGCTGCACGTACTGCTCGAGCACCCCGCGTGCGTCGTTGGCGGGCATCTCGTCACCGAAGTCCCAGCCGATCCGCGGACCGGTGCCGGCACGGGCCACCTCGCTCACGTAGGCGTTGACCAACAGGCTGGAGGCCGCAATCGGGTTCTGTTCGGGCGCATTGCGCACGATGATGCCGTACTCGGTCTCGATGCCGAGGACCTTGTGAATGGCCATGTCAGCGGGTCACTGTGTTGCGAACGGCCCTGTCACGAACGGCCTTGTCACGAATGGCCATATCAGAGGTAATGGCCGGTCTGAACCCGCTCGATCGCCCGCCCGCCTTCGGGCTCATCCTCCTCGGGATGGCTCACCAGCGTTCGCACGTACACGATCCGCTCTCCCTTTTTGCCCGAGATCTTGGCCCAGTCGTCCGGGTTGGTCGTGTTGGGCAGGTCCTCGTGTTCACGGAACTCCTGGCGCACCGAGGCCACCAGATCGGCGGCGAGCACCCCGCGCGGACCGCCGGCCAGCTCCCGTTTGATGGCCAGCTTCTTTGAGCGGCGCACGATGTTTTCGATCATCGCGCCGGACGAGAAGTCGCGGAAGCCCATGATCTCGCGGTCGCCGTTCTGGTAGGTGACCTCGAGAAACTGGTTGTCCTCGTCGTCGCGGTACATCTCCTCGACGGCGGCCTCGGCCATCGCCTGAAGCGCCTTGGCCGGGTCGCCGCCCCCCAGCTCCTCGACCTCCGATTCGGCGATCGGTACACGGGCGGTGAGGTACACCCCGAAGATGCGGGTGGCCGCCTCGGCATCTGGGCGTTCGATCTTGATCTTCACGTCGAGGCGGCCCGGCCGCAGGATGGCCGGGTCGATCAGGTCCTCGCGGTTGGAGGCGCCGATCACGATCACGTTGCGCAGCGCCTCGACGCCGTCGATCTCCGCCAGCAGCTGGGGCACGATCGTCGATTCCATATCGGAGGAGATGCCGCTTCCCCTGGTGCGGAACAGGCTCTCCATCTCGTCGAAGAACACGATCACCGGCGTGCCCTCGGCCGCCTTCTCGCGGGCCCGTTGGAAGACGAGGCGAATGTGACGTTCGGTCTCGCCGACGTACTTGTTGAGCAGCTCGGGACCCTTGATGCTGAGGAAGAAGCTGCGGGCATCGGCGCCGGTGGTGCGGGCCACCTGCTTGGACAACGAGTTGGCCACGGCCTTGGCGATGAGCGTCTTGCCGCAGCCGGGAGGCCCGTACAAGAGAATGCCCTTGGGCGCAGGCAGGTCGTAGGTGGCGAACAGCTCGCTGTGCAGAAACGGCAGCTCGACCGCGTCCATGATCGATTCGATCTGGCGGTCCAAGCCCCCGATGTCGGTGTAGGCGATGTCGGGCACCTCTTCGAGCACCAACTCCTCGACCTCCGGCCGGGGCAATCGCTCGACGAGCACGCCCGCACGCGGCTCCATCAGCATCGTGTCGCCGGCTCGCAGCGGCGCATCGGCCAGGTGATCGGCCAGCTCGGCGACCCGCTCCTCGTCGGCACGGCCGACAACGAGGGCACGAGCGCCCGCGACGAGGATCTCCTTGATCGTCACAACCTCACCGGTCAGGTCGGGCGGCCGCACCATCACGACGTTGTAGGACTCGTTGAGCACCACTTCGGCACCCCGGCGCAGCTCGGCGACCTCCACGGCGGGCGACACCTCGACCCGCATCTTGCGACCCCCGGACTGCACGTCGACCGTGCCGTCGTCGTTGGAGGCGAGCAGCGTGGCGTAGCCGGCAGGGGGACGGGTGAGCTTGTCGACCTCCTCGCGCAGCGCAGCGATGTGATCGCGGGCTTCGCGCAGCGTGAAGGTGAGCTTCTCGTTCTGCGTGACCGCCTGGGCCAGTTGCGACTTGACCTCGACCAGACGGTCCTCGAGGGTCCGGATGCGTTTGGGCGCCTCGGCGCCGCGACGGGTGAGCATGGCGAGCTCGCGCTCGGCCGCCGCCACGGCGTCGTGGAGTTCCTCGGCCTCGGCCTTCAGTCGTCTCGTCTCGTCGCTGGCCGTCATCCGCCCCTCCCACTGCTCACGGCCAAGCTACCCGCCAGGCCCGGCCCCGCGAGCCACACCCTGCGAGGTTGTCGCCAGAGACAGGCGTCACCTTGTCCCATTATTCCGGCAAATACCGGGTTTATCTGCCGAGGCGTCGTTATGCTGAGCTACGGGAGAAGCACCCGCTGGTGTTTCACCAAATAAGGGCCACAGCGCCGAACCCCCACCCGCGTCGCGGGGCAACGTAAGGAGAAGTCATGGGACTGAAGGTCTGGATCGACCAGGATCTCTGCACCGGTGATGGCCTGTGCGAAGAGATCTCGCCGGCCGTCTTCACGCTCCTCGACGACGGTCTCGCCTACGTCGTCGAGGGCGACAAGGTGTTCAACGATCCAGGTGGCGCCGAGGGCAAGGCCGAGATCCCCGACGCCGAGCTCGAGGGCGTGATCGAGTCCGCCGAAGAGTGTCCCGGCGAGTGCATCTTCATCGAAGCCGAGTGACCCGAGTTCCTCGGCTGCGCTAGGCGCCGTCACGCTCCGGGGGCAGGGTTCGCTCGGAACGGGAGGGCATTCGGGCGTGGCTGAGGAACGCCGTGTGGGCCACCATGCGATGGTCGGGGCGGACGGCGGCACCGTCGACCTTCCACGTGCGGTGCAGCACCTCGAGCGTCTCGGCGAGCACCAGCCCGGCCTCGACGAGCGCTTCGCGGAACTGGCTGGCCTGCATGATGCTGGGCGTGTAGGCCAACACGATGCCGCCCGGCCGCAGCGCACCTTGGAGGTGCGGTACCACTTGCCACGGTTCCGGCAGGTCGAGCACCACCCGGTCGTATCCACCTGATGGACCGACCTCGATACCCTCGTAGACGTCGCGCAGCTCGACGGCGAACCGGGCCGCCGCCTCCGGTCCGACCGCCCGGGCCACGTTCAGCTGAGCCCGTCGGGCGAAGTCCTCGCGCAGCTCGTAGCCGGTGACCCGTGCGCCGGCGCGCAGCATGGCCGACGACAGCGCTCCGGAGCCGATGCCGGACTCGAGCACCTCGACGCCGGGCGCGACGTCGGCCAGCATCAGGATCGGCCCCAAATCCTTTGGGTAGATCACCTGGGCCCCACGGGGCATTTTGAAGACCAGGTCGGACAGCGTGGGCCGAAACACGGTGAAGGTCAGGCCCTTGGTAGTGCGATGGGTCGATCCGGGCTCTGCGCCGATCAGGCGGTCGTGCTCGAGCGGCCCGGCGTGGCTGTGAAACTCCTGGTTCTCGCTCAGCGTCTGCAGGTAGCGGCGACCCTTGTGGTCGATCAGCAGCACCGACTCCCCCTCCTCGAGCAGTCCGTGGTGGCCCGAACGGGCGGCGCCGTCGTTGGGTGGTCCGTGGGTGGTCGGTTCGCTCACGCTCCGCCGTCCCTTCTGGACAGCTGCACCGGTTGAGCCGCCGATGCGCGCTCGGCCAGCCGGCAGAACGCGCACACCTCGGACTCCGACGGCGACCCGCAGCGCTCACAGATGCCCAGCTCGTCGCGCCCGGTCGTCTCGTCGTCGGCAAAGCGGTCGGCCGCCTTGGAGAGGAACTCGTGGTAGAAGGCGAACTTGGCGCCCGGCGAGCGGATTTCGATACCGGTCAGCGCCTCCTTGTAGGCCAGGTGGCGGTTGCCGGCGGCCATCGGGCACTCCTCGACCAGGTAGTCGATGCCCGACACCACGCAGTAGGCGGCCATCTCGCGCTCCCCCAGGCGGATCAGCGGCTTCACCTTGCGGGGAAAGCCGTCGCCGGCGGGCAGCACGGGCCGTTGCCGGCCCAGGTAGGGCATCTGCCAGCGCAACACGTTGCCGAACAGCACCGCAGCTTCGTCATCGAGGTTGTGGCCGGTCACCAGAGCGTCGTAGCCGCCGTTGCGGGCGGCTTCGTCGAAGACGTGGCGCTTCGACATGCCACAGGCCGAGCACGGCGTGCGCTTGGCGGCCCGCGATCCGGTGGGGATGTCGTAGCCGTAGGTCTCGACCAGGTCGACCTCGATCAACGTCAACCCGCGCTGCTCGGCGAAGGCCCGCGCTGCGTCGGCCGACGCGTCGGAGTACTCCCCGATGCCCAGTCCGACGTAGAGCCCATCGGCGCTGTAGCCGAGCGCGATGAGGATGTCCCACACCGCCAGCGAGTCCTTGCCGCCCGACACGGCGACCAGCAAGCGGTCGTCGGGTTGCACCATGTCGTGATCGGAAATCGCCTTGGCCGTCTGGTCGCGACAGAACTTCACGAAGTGCTCGGCGCAGAAGTTGGCATTGTGACGCCGTAGGTCGATGACGGCCGGCCCCCGACACACCCGGCACTTCATCGTGTCCACCTCATGGTCACGCCCCGCCGGAGACGACGGGACGGATCTCGATCTCGTCGTTGGCGCCCAGGCGTTCGTCGCCGGGCACGAGCGTCCCGTTGCGGATCACCAGCACCGACTCCCGATTGAGGTCCAGCTTGCCCAGCAAGGCGGTCACGGTCAGGGAGCCGTCGAAGGTGACCTCTCGTGTCGGCTGGCGGAGGTGCACGATCATCAACCCAGTCTGGCATCGACCGGGGGCACGCTCACCAACCGGCGACGTTCAGTCGTCAGCGCGATAGAACCGACGCTTGGTCGTGCCCGACCCGCCGGCCTTGGCCAGTGCGACGGCGCGAACCGCCTCCAGGCTGGCCTCGAGGGCGGCCACCTCGTCGACGGCCTGGCGCCGCTCGTCCCGCCGCACGTCCAAGCGGTCGAAGCGCACCAGGAGGTCGGCCTCCTCGGCGGCGAGCTTGGCCGCCCGTTTCGACCCGTCATGTGCCTTGTCCAGGCGGGTCTGGGTGCGCTCCAGCTTCTTGGCCACCTTCACCTGCTTGGGGCTGGCGCTGCGGGCCTTGGCCAGCCTGGCCTTGGCGGCGTCCAGCTCGGCCTCCAACCTTCGTTCGGCCTTGGTCGGTGCCGGGCGGGCCACGACCTCCAGCCGGTCGCCGGGCTGCATCTTGGCGGTGGTCACCCGCTGCTCGCCCGGTTCCTCCATCCGATCCTGGAACCAGTCGATCGCCTTGCGCGCAACGACGCCCGTCGGGCCGCCTCCTGCCAGGAAGGGTGCGACGAGCTTGAGAAGCTTGAGCAGCATCAGGAGCGGCGGATCTCGATCACGGCAGAACGCTTCAGGCCGTTCTTGCGACCGAGGAAGAAGAACAGGATCAGGGCGAGCAGGCCGATCCCGGCCACCACCGCCACGATCTGGGTCTTCGCCTCTTCGGCCTGGTGGGTCACGCCTTCGCCGATGCCCGCGATCTGATCGCGGATGTCGTTGCGGTCAATCTTGTCGTCGCTCATGTGAACTTCTTCCTTCGAGAGGTGTGGCCGTGGGACGCCGGGAGGGAACCGGCACTACTTCCGACGCTTGTCGCCGCCCCGCTTGGCGGCGTTCGCAGCCACGGCGGTGACGAGCAGCAGCCAGACGAGAGCGCCGACGTAGGGAACCCACGACCAGGTGCCGCCGTGGACCCGGCCGGGTTGGTTGATCGTCTCGATCGTTTGCAATCCTCGCAGCAACGCCAGGGTGAGCAGCACGACGCCGATGCCGATGCAGGTGCCCCCCGCCGCGCCGAAGCCGACGTAGCGGCCGAGCGACTTCAGCGGATCGACGGTCTCCTGCTTGGCATAGCCGACCACCAGGTTCTTCAGCTCGCCGACCTGATCGCCGGTACTCGGAGTTTCGCCTTGCTTCGTTGCCACGTGGCTCCCTCGGCTGCGCTTCGGTCGACCGCTGCGGGCCGACAGGAGGTACTCGGTTTAGTGGGCGGCGCGCCCCCCCGGCAAGCACTGGCGTCGCGTCGAGGTCGGCGGCTCACTCCAGGCGGGCCCGCACCAACTCGATCTGCTCGTCGAGCAGCGCCACCAACCGCGTGGCCCGCTCGACCGATCCGGGCGCGGACAACAGGCGGTAGCGGTCGAGGCTGCCCAGCGGCGAGGCGAGCGCCAGCTGCCAGATCAGCCGGTCCGGGTCCTCGCCGGCATCGGGCACGTCCGAGCCCGCCTCGCCAGGTTCGAGCTCCACACCGAGTTGCACCATCAGCTCGGACAGCTCGGCGTGGCGCTCGAGCAGCGTCGGAATCGACCCGGCGAGAGCGGCGTTGAGGTCGGGCGGGTCCTCGTCGGGCCACAGATCCACCTCGGCCCGTGGATAGGGGTCGTCGTCGAGCCAGTTGAGCACCCGGATGCGCTCGCCGCCGACCGCCACCACCGCCCATCGGCCATCCTCGGCCAGCTGGGCGCCGACGACGGTGGCCAGGGTGCCGACCGCAGCGCGAACCTCCCCACCGCCCACCTCGCTCCCGCGCTCGATCATCGTCACCCCGAAGCGGGGTTCCGATCCGAGGCTCGCCTGGTCGTCCGGCCGGGGCAGCTCCCCCACCAGCTCCTCGAACAGGATGCGGTATCGGGGTTCGAACACGTGCAGCGGCAACAGCATGTGGGGCACCACGACCGACCCCAACGGGAACATCGGAACGATCCCACGCGTCGGCTCCATCGGATCAGGAACCGGATCCGACGGGACGCGGCTCGCTGGGCGCCAGCACCTTGGGGTCGGGAAGCTGGGGGTAGGACAGCAGGGTCTCGGTCAGCTGCTCCTGTCTGGTGAGATCGTCTTGGACGATGTTGGCCCCCGGGCGGTTGATCAGGTACGAGAACGACAGGTCGAACTCCGCCGGGGTGCGCACCCAGCCCGACAGCCCGGTGACGATCGACAGCGTGCCGCTCTTGGCCCGGACCGCCTCCCGGGCCGGGGAGTCGACCCAGCGTTTCAGGAGCGTCCCGTTTTCACCCGGCACCGCCAGCGCTTTGGCCAGCAGTCCGTCGGCCTCGCCGTGGTCGAGCACCCGGCGCAGCAGCGTGCAGGTGACCCGGTCGGCGCCGCTCAGCCCGGAAGCATCGACGATGACGACGCCCTCGGTCGAGATGCCCCACTCCTTGAGCAGCTCGAGTTCCACCTTGATGCCGGCAGCGGTCGACCCCACGCCGCTCCGCTCCCGGCCGACCTCCTTCAGCAGCAGCTCGGCCGTGTTGTTGTCGCTGAACTGCAGCATTTGGGCGACGAGCCCCTTGACGGGGAGCGAGTCGACCGCTGCGATCTGTCGGGCTTGGTCGGGCGCTTCGCCGGAGGCGAAGGCGCCCTCGACGACCACCCCGCGGGCGATCAGCAGCTCGCGCAGCACCTCGGCGGCGTGGGCCGGCGGGTCGGCGGCCGGATCGCTGATCGCTCCGCTGACGATGTCGTCCAGGTCGCCGCCGTTGGTCCGGTCCCGGGCGTCGTTGACCGACAGCGCCGACAACGGCCCCACCTCGCCATTGGACAGGTCGTCGGGATCCCAGGACTCCACCGTTCGCAGGTCGTCGTAGCGGCCATCGTCACCAACCACATTGCCGGTCACCTTGGTCACCCCGGCGGCACGGACGGCATCGGCCAGGCCTTCGAGGGCGGTGTGTGGCTGGGGCGCAAACATCAGGGACGCGTCGTAGTTACCGGTCTCGATGATCGGATCGCCGCCGCCGACGAAGTACAGGTCGCCCTGCACCGTGCCGCCGACCGGATCGGCGTCGGCCACCACCCGGGTGGTCAACGTCGTCTCCGGACCGAGCACCTCGAGGGCCACCGCTCCGACGAGGATCTTTAGGTTGGATGCGGGCAGCAGCGGCGTGTCGGGGCGGAGCTCAAACACGGGACCGCCGGCCTGACCGACGCTGATGCAGCTGTCGGGTGGCGACTGTTGGGCCAGCGGGGCCAGGGCCTTTGCCATCTTGAGGTCTGCGGTCGGGCGCAACACCAGGTCGGGCACGCGCCGGGCCGACAACATCGGGGTGGCCAGCTCCATGCCCGTTCGGGGGGACGTGCCTACCGCCGCGGTACCGTCGCTGACCCAGCCGGCCGCTACCAGCACCCCGCCGACGATGGCGAGCACCAAGGCCGCTCCCCGAAGGAAGCCCAGACGTCGACGCTGCTTGGCGCGGCGGCGCCGCTTGCGGTCCATCGGGGCGCTCACGAGCTGGTCCGCCCGAGGGCTGTCGACGCAGCGACCATCGCATCGAGTGCGGCCACCGCCCGCTCGGCGGACGCACAGGCGTAACGGCCCGTCGCCGCCACCGCGGCCGGTGCCGGGTTGGACGGTTGGGTGACCGCCAGCTCGGTGGCGCAGATCACCGGCTTGTTGGTGCTCGCCGACACCTCGGCCGCCGCCCGTCCGTAGCGCTCGTCCTGGCGCTCGTGGTAGTCGACGATTCGCTCAAGGCCGTGGTCGGGGTAGAAGCCTCCCGAACGCATCAGCGCCGCCTGGTTGGACTGGATGCCCAGCCCGAGCAGCAGCACCGCGTCGGTCGAGGGGTGGGAGGCGACGAGCTCGAGCACGCTGGGCACGGTATCCCGGGTTTCGCCGCCCGCCAGGTCGATCGGGTTGTTGCGGCTCCACCTGGGCGGCAAGAGCTCGTCGATGGCGGCGCTCAGATCGCCGGGCAGCGGGTCGAGCCGCAGGTGGGCGCTGCGCTCGATCGCATCGGCGGCGACCACGCCCCATCCGCCCACCGTCGTGACCACGACGACGCGCCCGCCCCGAACCGGCGGCTGGGTGGCCAGCATCGCGGCGGCGTCGAAACCGGCTTCCACACCCGCTGCACGCACGGCTCCGGCCTGGGCGAGGACGCCGTCGACGATGCGGTCGTCGGAGGCGAGCGAACCGGTGTGGCTGGCCGCCGCCCGGGCTCCGGCGCCGGTCGAGCCGCCTTTGACGACGACGACCGGCATGCGTCGGGTGACGGCGCGCAGCCGCTCATAGAAGGCCCTGCCGTCACCGACGCCCTCCAGGTAGCACAGCCCGACCGAGGTGGCGGGGTCGTCAGCGAAGTACTCGAGGTAATCGATCGGCTCCAACATGGCGGCGTTGCCGGCCGAGATCGCCCGCGACACGCCCACCCCCGAGCTCACCGCATGGTTGAGAAACGCCGACACCAGGTTGCCCGACTGGCTGACCACCCCGATCGAACCGGCCGGCGGGTTGGGAGCCACGATCTGGGCGCACAGCTTGGCCGGGGTTGAGATCACCCCTTGGCCGTTGGGGCCGGCGATCACCAGGTCGAGTTCCTCAGCGAGCGCCACCAGCTCGGCCTGCTCCGCCCGCCCGGCCTCCCCCGCCTCGCCGTACCCGGCGGTGGTGAGGAACGCACCCCGAACCCCGCGATGGGCAGCCTGCGTGAGCACCTCGCGCACCGACGCCTTCGGCGTGCACACGATGACCAGGTCGGCTTCGCCCTCGGGCACCTCGTCGACCGACGCGAGGGTCGGCCGGCCGAGCACCTCGGCCCGCTCGCGGTTGGTGGCGAACACGGGCCCCTCGTAGCCACCGGCGAGCAGGTTGTGCAGGGTGACGAACCCGAACTTGCCCGGGTGGGTCGACGCCCCGGCGACGATGACCCCCTTCGGGTTGAACAGCGGATCGAGGCGGTGGACGCCGGCGCCACCACCAGGTGTCCCTGGTTCGACCGCTTCGCCGCCACCGACCGCGGGGTCGCCCGCCGACGGGTCCCCGAGCTCGACCAGCGCGTCGACGGCCACGGGCCGACCATTGCAGACGATCAGTGGGTTGAGGTCGACCGAGGCGACATCGCTGCGCTCGACCGCCAGGCGGCCCAGCGCGCACAGCAGGTCGACGAGCACCTCCCGGTCGACCGCCGGCTGGCCGCGAAACGCTCCGAGCACCTCCTGGGTGGCCAGCCGGTCGATCAGCGCCGCGGCGTCGGCCCGGTTGAGCGGTGCGGGGGCGAAGACGACGTCGCCGATCGCCTCGGCGAGCACGCCGCCCAAGCCGAAGGCCACCAGCGGCCCAAACTGTTGGTCGCGGAACATACCGGCGATCAGCTCGCGGTCCCCGGAGATCATCGGGGCGACGAGCAGCTCGACCTTGCCGTCTTCGCTACGGGCCAGCCCGAGCAGGTCGACGGCGGCGGCCTCGACGGCCGAGCGCGTGGCCAGGCCCAGCCGAACCAGGCCGCGTTCGGTCTTGTGGGCGATCGAGTCACCGGCGAGCTTCAGCACCACCGGGTAACCCAGCGCGTCGGCCGCAGCGGCCGCCGCTGGGGCATCCTCGGCCGTCGCCTCGCCGGGCACCGGTACTCCGTAAGCGGCCACCAGGGCCTTGCTGTCGGGCTCGGACAGCGTGCGGGCGATCGGTACCGAGGGGTTGGCCACGGCGTGACACCCTAACGAACGCGCGAACCGGTCACCCCGGCCGGCGGTTCCGACGGATGAGCACCTCCTGGGTGACCGTCGCCACGTGGACGCCCTCGGTGCTGTACACGTGGCCGACCGACAGTCCCCGCCCGTTGCCGAACCCCTGAGAGGTGGCGTCGAAGAGGTGCCACTCGGCCGGGTCGAAGGCCCGGTGGAACCAGATGGCGTGATCGAGGCTGGCCACCATGAACCGCTCGTGGTTCTCGCCGCCGGGCAGCGCCTCCGGGTGCTGGGGCAGCACCGCGTCGGTGGGCACGTCGTCGGACAGGTAGGCGAGCGCTGCGTGGGCGAGGCTCGGTTCCACCGGCCCGGGGGTGCGCATCCACAGCCCGGCCCAGGCACCCGGCTGGTCGGCCGTCCCCCGGGGAAGTGCCGGACGGCGCTCGAACATCGGCGACCAGGAGTCGTCGTCGACGCCCTCGGGTCCGGCGACGTCGGGCATGACGACCGTCTGCAGCACCGACCCCTCCTCGGGTCGCTGGAAGGAGCAGGCCAGGTTCAAGATGGCACCGGTCGCCTGGCGGGCGACGACCCGCCGGGTGCAGAACGAGCGGCCGTTGCGAAGCCGGTCAACCTCGAAGCGCACCGGTTCGGTGTGGTCGCCCATGCGGATGAAGTAGGCGTGAATCGAGTGCAGCACGAACTCGTCGTCGACGGTCAGCTGAGCGGCACGCAGGCCCTGAGCGACGATCTGGCCCCCGTAGAGTCCGCCCCAGGGATATTGGGGTCCGGTGCCGACGAACACGTCCGTGCCGTGGGGTTCGAGCGCCATCATCAGGGCAAAATCCATGCCCAACCCTCGCCCACCGCCGTCCCGGCCGACCAGTTGGGCCCCGACCCACGTCGGGTCCGGTGAGATTGTCACCCGTCCTCCCTAGGGTGGAGGCGTGTCCACACCAAGCTCGATCGGCGCCCGGCGGGGCGCAGCGCTGGAGGCGGTGATCCAGGCGTACTTCGCCCGGCACGGCTACGACACGCAGGCCAACCAGGTGGTGCAGGGCCGGTCGGGCAACGCCCACGAGCTCGACGTCGTCGCCCGGCGCAGCGACGCCCTGACCGAGTACGTCACCGTCGTCGAGGCCAAGTCGTGGGAGGCCCGGGTCGGCAAGGACGTCGTGGCCAAGCTGGCCTACGTGCTGGCCGACCTAGGCCTGCACAAGGGCATCATCGCCGCACCGGGCGGCTTCAGCAGCGGGGCGACGGTTGCGGCCCGCGAGCTGGGGATCGAGCTGTGGGATGGTGCCGAGCTGGAGCGACGCCTCGGCGCCGACGTGCTCGCCGCCGCCGCCCAGGGGCGCTGGGCGCAGCCACCCGGCGCTACCGCCACCGTTCGAGGCTTCGCCCACGCCCGTTCACCGGAGAGCGCTGCGGCCACACTGCGCCAGGCCGGCCGAGGCCGGCTGGGACTGGGCGGCGAGCGCCTGGTGTGGCAGGCCGCCCTGTGGCTGCCGGTGCACATCGTCACCTACCGGGTGGCCGACCCGGCCCCGCCGGCGCGCTTCGGTCGGCGGGCCGGGGCCAGCCGGTCGCGGCTGTTTCAGGTGGCCTACGACGGCCTCGATGGCGCAACGCTCCAGGGCGTGCCACTGGCCGACGACCGGCTGGAGGTGGCCGCCCGGGCGGCGATCGCTCCGCTGAGCGGGGTGGCCGAGATCACCCGGGCCGTGCGCAGCGCGCTCGGCGCGCTGCAACGCGTGTCCAGCGAGAGCGCCGTGCAGCGCCACCGCGCCGTGCTGGACGATGCCGGGCTGCCCGACGACGCTCTCACCATCACCGTCGAGGGCGACGGCCTGCAGCACGTCCCCGTCTACGCCGGCCTGCTCGAGGGAAGCGCCGACCAGCGGGCGGTCGTCATCGACGCACTCGATGGGCGGCCGTGGGACGAGCTGTCCGATTCGGTCACTCGGCGCCTCGGCGAGGTTCGGGCGCACCTCAACGGCTGAGGGCGCGGGTTAGCCGGCGGTGGGACGCTCGCCTTCGGAGCTCTCCTGAGTGGCCCGCAGCAGCTCGCCCACACCGGCGATCGAGCTGAGCAGCCCCGACGTGTCGGTCGGCAGGTAGATCTTGGTCGCCTGACCGTCGGCCATCGTGCCAAGGGTCTCCAGGTACTTGATGGCGATCAGGTCGTTGGTCGGGTCGCCGGCGTGGATGGCCCCGTAGACCTGCTCGATCGCCTTGGCCTCGCCCTCGGCGGTGGTGATCTGGCGGAACCGCTCGGCCTGGGCCAACGTCTGCACGGCTTCGGCCTCACCCTCCGCCTCGAGGATCTGCTGTTGGCGGATGCCCTCGGCCTTCAAGATGGCCGAGGCCTTCTGCCCCTCGGCGGTCTTGATCTCGGCCTCGCGGATGCCATCGGCCTCGAGCACGCGCGCCCGGCGTGTGCGCTCCGCCTTCATCTGCTCGTGCATCGCCGCCATGACGTCACCGGGGGGATCGATGCGCTGGATCTCCACGCGCACCACCCGAACGCCCCACTTGTCGGTGGCGTCGTCCAGGATCAAGCGCAGCTCGGTGTTGAGCGTGTCGCGCGAGGTGAGCGCCTCGTCGAGCGTGAGGTCACCGACGACGTTGCGCATGTTGGTCTGGGCCAGCTTGGTGACCGCCAGGACGAACTGAGCGACGTTGTACAGCAGGCGTCGGGGGTCGGTCGGCTCGTAGTAGATCACCGCATCGACCGACACGACGACGTTGTCGGAGGTGATCACCTCCTGGGGCGGTACGTCGATCACCTGTTCACGCATGTCGACCAAGCGGATCCGCTGGATGAACGGGACGATCAGGCGCAACCCCGAGTCGCGAGTGGCCTTGTATCGGCCCAGCTCCTCGACCACCCCCTGCTGATACGGGTTGATGATCTTGAACGAGGAGGCCACCACCACGAACAACAGGACGGCGATGACGATCAGGACGATGAGCGCTGCTTCCATGCCGGGAAGCCTAGGCCCCGCCCCCACCGCCCCCCGGTTCACCCAACGTCCAGACGGTGACCGGGTGGTAGCCGGTGCCCCGAACCACCAACCGGGTGCCCTCGACCCGCACGACGGTGATCGGGCTGCCCGCCGGCAGCTCGTGGCCATCCTCGCTGATCGCCCGCCACTCCTCGCTGCCCACCCTCGCCATGCCGACCACGTCGCCGCCCGGCCCGGCCGCCTCGGTCAGGACGCCGCTGGCGCCCGACAGCCGGGTGGCGCCCAACGGGGGCGCATCATCGGAGCGACGGTCCATTCGGTGCGCCAGGGGTCGCAGCGCAGCGAACGCTCCCACCGACGCGGCGATGAACAGACCCCACTGAACGACCTCGGCGGCGCCGAGAAAGGCGGCCGACATGGCGAACAGGGCACCGATGGCAAACCCGATCAGAAAGAAGGCGCCGGGCGTGGCCAGCTCGCCAACGAGGAAGACGACGAACGCCACCATCCAGATCCAACCCCAGTCGCCTGCGTCCATGGGGCTCAGGTTACCGGGACGGTGACCGTCCGGCGCGGCCGTCACCCATCCCGGCCTGCACCGGGCCCAGCCCCACCGAACAAGGCGACGGCGGCGCTGTAGGTGTGCACCTTGCTCATGCCGGCGATCGGGCCCAGCTCCGCCGTGCAGAACATGCCGGCGAGCGCGCCCGCACCGCTGATGTCGGCCACCGCTGTCGCGTCGTGATGGGGCTCCCCGAACAGGGCGGCACCGCGACCGACGCAGGTGAATACCAGCGCCGCCGCCGCCGGCCCGGCATCTTTGAGGAGCCTGGCCAGCTCGGCCTCGGCGCTCGCCGGGTCCCGCACCTGAAACTGCACGATGGAGCCAAGCGCCAACTGCTCGCCCACCGCCAACGAGCCGGTGTCGGTCTCGGCGCCGATCACGTTGCGGACGACGAAGTCGCCACGACCGAAGTCCACCCGGTGCTCGTCGACGACCAGCCCCAGGTGCAGCCCTCGAGCGGCCAGCTCGCGATCGTCGGGGTCGAGCTGCTCGGCCAGCTCGCGAATGCGGGTCAGGGGTGAGCGCCCCGCCAGCTCGGTCAGCATCGTCCCCTCGGCCCCGGTGACCACCATCGGCTCACCGATGGGCCGGCAGCCCTGGGCGACCAGCGCCCGCATCGGCACGCTGTCGGCGATGCGCAGGCCAACCGCCCCCCCGGTGCGCAGCTCGGTGCCCTCGAACAACAGCGGCGCCGGCGGAACGCCGACCGGCGGCGCCAGCCCGCCCACCACGACCAGCTCGGGGGCCCGCAGCGCCAGGTTGGCGAGCAGGCCGCTCGTCGGCAGACCATCGGGGTCGCCGACCAACAGCAGGTGGCCGGTGGCGTCGACCAGCTCGGAAGTGCCCCCGATCATCACGCCGTCCGCAACCGAGGCCACGTCGAAGGACACCGGCTCGACGGCCTCGCCCAGCCTGGCCGCCCACACCGACAGCGACGCCCGACCCTCGACCTCGCGTGCGCCGGCCAGCGTGCCGCTGCTGGCGGCACCGAGGCAGATGCGCGGCGACAGCAGAGCGTCGATCGCCCGCAGCGACGCACCGGCTGAGGCGACGTGGTCGCCCGAGCAGAACACGATGACGACGTCGGGGGCCGGGCCCGGACCCAACGTCTCGGAGATCTCGCCGCACACCTCGCCCACCGCATGCGGGGTCAGCGGGTGTTCCGACCCGGCTGCGGCGAAGCGCCTCACCCGTCCGCTACTGGAGCAAGCGCACCGACGTGAGTGTTGGGTTCCACCGCTCAGCCCTCCGCTACTGGAGCAAGCGCACCGACGCGAGTGTTGGGTTCCACCGCTCAGCCCTCCGCTACTGGAGCAAGCAACGTGTAGGGCACGACGACCGGCTCACCGCGGTCGATGCAGCAGCGGGCCTCGACCGTGCCCAGGTCGGGAAACTCGAGTTCGGCACGCACGAGTCGGTAGGCGAACTTGCCCGGCTCGACCCCGACCGGCTGCACGTTGCGGGCGATCTGTTCCGCCGTACCGTCGGGCTGGTCGAGGAGGTGGAAGGTGACCTCGAGCACCCCGTCCGGCGCCCCGTCGGGCTCGTTGCGGACGATCACGACCAGGTGCGGGGTCACCGTCACCGGCGGAGCGGAGGGCGCCGGCGCCGAAAAGTGCACGCCGGTGAGATCGATCCGGGTCGACGGGCCGGGGACCGGACGCAGCTCGATCTCGTCAGTGAACAGGGCGGCGACGATCTGCATATAGGCCACCGTACCGGGCCTGCGGTACCGTCGCTCCCAACCCCCGTCGTCCCGAACCACACTGCCGAGGTGCCCTCCGATGTCAACGATCGATCCCCTGGAAGAGCGCTGCATCTCCGTCGTGCGTGCGCTGGCGATGGACGGCCCTCAGGCGGCCAACTCGGGCCACCAGGGCACCGCGATGGCCCTTGCGCCGTTGGCGCACGTGTTGTGGACCCGCGTGATGTCCTATGACCCGGCGGATCCAACCTGGGCCGATCGCGACCGATTCGTGCTCTCGGCGGGTCACGCGTCGATCCTGCAGTACTCGATGCTGCACCTCACCGGCTACCCCCTGACCCTGGACGATCTCAAGGAGTTCCGCCAGTGGGGCAGCGCCACGCCGGGCCACCCCGAAGCCGGTCACACCGCCGGCATCGAGGTGACGACCGGACCGCTCGGGCAGGGCTTCGGCAACGCTGTCGGCATGGCGCTGGCCGAGCGCAGTCTGCGGGCCCGTCTCGGCGCCGACTTCATCGATCACCACACGTGGACGATCGCGTCCGACGGCGACCTGATGGAGGGCATCAGCCACGAAGCCGCTTCGCTCGCTGGCGCACAGGGCCTCGGCCGGCTGACGGCGATCTACGACGACAACCACATCACGATCGACGGCGTGACCGAGATCGCCTTCTGCGACGACACGCCGCAGCGTTTCGCCGCCTACGGCTGGGAGGTGATCGAGCTCGGCGAGGCCGGCGATGACCTGGACGCCATCCAGGCTGCGCTCGAAGCGTCCAAGACGGACGAGACCCGGCCGACGCTGATCGTGCTGCGCACCCGGGTCGGGACGCCCTCGCCCACCTGGACCGACAACCCCAAGGCCCACGGCAACCCGTTCAACGCCGAGACGATCGCCGAGGCCAAGGAGCAGATGGGCCTGCCCGCCGACAAGTCGTTTTACGTGCCCGACGACGTCGCCGAATTCTACCGCTCGGCAGCCTCCCGCCGCGCTGAGGCCCACGCCGAGTGGACGAAGCGCACCGAGGCCGCCCCGGCGGCGGAACGCGACGCCTTCACAGCCGACTGGTCGGCCCGCCCGACCGTCGATATCGCCGCGGCACTGCCCGTCTTCGGCCCCGACGACTCGCCGGCGACCCGGGTGGCGTCCCAGAAGGTGATCGACGCCCTGGCACCGCTCACGCCGTCGTTGTTCGTCGGCTCCGCCGACCTGTCGGGCAACACCGGCACCAAGCTCGCCGGTGCGGACTTCCAATCGGCCGAGCATCCGGCCGGCATGGCGATGCACTACGGGGTGCGTGAGCATGCGATGGCCGCCGCCTCGGTGGGCATGGCGCTGCACGGTGGCGTGTGGCCGGTCGGCGGGACCTTCCTGGTGTTCAGCGACTACGCCCGGCCCTCGGTGCGCCTGGCCGCGCTGTCCAAGGCCCGCGCGGTGTTCGTGTGGAGCCACGATTCGGTCGGAGTGGGCGAGGACGGCCCCACCCACCAGCCGGTCGAGCAGGTGATGTCACTGCGCACGATCCCCGGGCTCACCGTGTTCCGGCCGGCCGACGGCAACGAGACCGCTGCGGCGTGGGCGGCCGCCGCCCACGTCGACGGCCCCGTGGCGATGATCCTGTCCCGTCAGGGCACCCCCACCCTCAGCACCAGCGCCGATCGGGCCGCCGAGGGTGTGGCCAAGGGCGCCTACGTAGTCGCCGACCCGAGCGAAACGGACAGGGGTGAAGCCCGGGTCACACTCGTCGCCACCGGCACCGAGGTGGCGGTGGCGATCGAGGCGGCCGAGGCGCTCGCCGCCGATGGCATTGGGGCCCGCGTCGTCTCGATGCCCTGCTGGGAACTCTTCGAGGCCGCCGGTCCCGCCTACCGGGCGGAGGTGTTGCCCGATGGTCGGCCGGTCGTTTCGGTCGAGGCCGGGGTCACTTTGGGGTGGCACCGCTGGGCCGATGCCACCGTCGGCATCGACCGCTTCGGCGCCTCGGCGCCCGGCGGAACCGTGCTCGACCGGCTCGGGATCAACCCGACGGCGGTCGCCGAAGCCGCCCGAGGCCTGCTCGACGATCGGTAGGCTCCAACCGGGCGGTACCCGCCCGACCGGGGACTCCCCCACCCCACGCACATGAGCACCGGAGACAACGTGAGCCAGCTGATCAAACTGCACGAAGACTGCGGACAGAGCCCGTGGCTCGACAACATCACCCGAGGGTGGATCACGTCGGGTGAGATGCGTCGCTGGATCGACCGGGGCGTGCGGGGCATCACCTCCAACCCGACGATCTTCCAAAAGGCGATGGCCTCGGCCGACTACGACGACGAGCTGGCGCGCCTCACCCGCAGCGGCGCATCGGTCGAGGAGGCCTACTGGCAGCTGGTCGGCAGCGACATCTCGGCGGCCGCCGACCTGTTGTCAGGCGTGCACGAGAGCTCGGGCGGCGTCGATGGCTGGGTGTCGGTCGAGGTGTCACCTGCGCTGGCCCACGACACCGAGGGCACGATCGAGGCGGCCAGGGAGCTGTCCCGCAACCTCGCCCTGGACAACCTGTACGTCAAGGTGCCGGCGACCGCTGAGGGCATCGAGGCGATCCGGGTGCTCACTTCCGAGGGCATCCCGGTCAACGTCACGCTGATCTTCGGCCTCGAGCGGTACGCCGACGTGATCGAGGCCTACCTGAGCGGGCTCGAGGCCCACAAGGGCACCCTCAGCCACATCTCCAGCGTCGGATCGTTCTTCATCTCCCGGGTCGACACCGAGGTCGACCGGCGCTTGACCGAGGTAGGCACCGACGACGCGCTCGACCTGCTGGGCACAGCGGCGATCACCCAGGGCAAGCTGGCCTACCAGCTGGCGATGACGGCGTTCAGCGGTTCCCGCTGGGATGTCCTTGAGGAGCGCGGCGCCAAGCTGCAGCGACCCCTGTGGGCGTCGACGTCGACCAAGAACCCCGAGTACCCCGACACCTATTACGTCGACTCGCTGATCGGCCCCAACACGGTCAACACCCTGCCGGAGGCCACCCTGGAGGCCTTCGACGATCACGGCAACCTGGTGTCCACCCTCGACGCCAGCCCGGAGGCAGACCAGAAGCGCTGGGAGCAGCTGGGCGAGCTGGTCGACCTCGACGAGGTATCGGCCAAGCTCGAGGCCGAGGGCGTGGCCAGCTTCGCCACGAGCTTCGACGAAGTGCTCGCCACGTTGGCCGAGCGCGTCGGCCCCTCGGTCGACGGATAGACCACCGACAGCGTGACCGATCGACCGGCAGGCTCCGGCGCTCCGGCCGACCGTGCCGTGCCACCCAAAGGATCCGGGCGCCCCGCAACAGGGGTGCTCTCCGACGCCACC